>JAFOZN010000116.1 GCA_017391185.1 Alistipes sp.
GCCATCTTCACGACATTTGATATGATGCTCCAACGAATCCACAGGATCATCCGTTGTGCAAACCACCTCCACATTATAACGCCTCATCAGTCCGCGTGCCGAATATTCAGGCTTTTGCAGCATGTCCGTACAATGGTCATATATCTCGCGCGCCGTCTTGGGATTAAGCAAAGTCTCCACTCCGAAGGCGGTCTTTAGCTCCAGATGAGTCCAATGATAAAGCGGATTACGCATCGTATAAGGCACCGTCTCGGCCCACTTTTCGAACTTCTCCCAATCGCTCGCATCACCCGTACAATAACGCTCCCCCACACCATTGGTACGCATGGCGCGCCATTTATAATGATCGCCATCGAGCCATATCTCGCTTAGATTGCGAAACTTGTGATCGGACGCTATCTGCTGGGGATTGAGGTGGCAATGATAGTCGATAATGGGCATCTTAGAGGCATGCTCGTGGTAGAGCATCTGAGCAGTCTCAGTCTGCAAAAGGAAGTCTTTGTCGTTAAAAATTTTCATATCAATTTAGGTAGATTGGTTATCATTTTACGTCTATATCATATATAGCATAGACAAATATAAGAATTCTTTCAAAGAAAATCAATAATCGCAGATTTGTCGATTACAATTCACAATATTTTTTATAACTTTATACCTATCAAAAACCAATCTAAACCTTACAAAAATGGACAGACGAGATTTTCTAAAGACTCTTGCCGCATCGGCTGCATTTACCATGTTTCGCCCTTGGGATACTATGGCTGCAGACCAGAGGATGAATCGCCCCGTGAGAATCGGATTCATCGGCACGGGCAATCGCGGCACATATGGAGTGATAACCTCCATGAGTCACAACAACAATGTCGAGATATACGCCTTGGCAGATCTTTTCCGCGATAGGATTGACAAGGTATTGCCCCACCTGAATGATCTGAACAAGGCCAAAGGCCTACAACCTATAGCCCCAAAGAATATATATGTAGGTCCTAATGCCTATCTTGAGCTACTAAAAGATGATAAGGTCGATGCCGTAGTCATAGCGACTCCCGCCTATGCCCACCCATTTATCTTCGAGGCTGCTGTAAAGGCGCATAAACACGTCTATTGCGAAAAGCCTGCCGCACCCGATGCCTATGGTGCAGTACGCATGATGAAGGCTGCCGAGGGTATCAAGGATTTATCACTTGTGATGGGTTTTCAGGTGCGTTACTCTTCGGCATACGATGAGATGATTCGCCGCATACATCGTGGCGATATAGGCAAGGTTGTCGCAGCTCAACTCTATTACAACGGCGGAGGTGGCGGCGGCAAGAAGCCTGCCGTAGAGGACGATGAGTTCCGTATTCGTCACCATTTCCAATATCTATCACTTTCGGGCGGCGTGCTCAACGACCAAGCAATACACGTAATAGATATCTGTCGCGAGGTGCTTCAGGCCAATCCTTTATATGCATTCGGTCAGTCGAGTGATGCAGGCCGTAAATTTGAGTATGGTGACACACATACCAACTATCAGGCTATATATAAATACCCCAACGATGTGAATGTCTCTGTACAGCAGATTTGTGTAGGTCAGGCAACGGGTGGAGTCTGTGCGCGTTTCTTTGGCGAGCATGGCACAGCCGAAGCCAACTACTCAGGAGGCGTATTTATCACAGGTCCTAACAAGTGGGATTCGGGAGCTAACAACGCCTTGAGCGATGCCGATGCTCTAAAGGGCAAATCCTTCATCGAGAGCATCGTGAGTGGCAACTACATCAATCAGATTGAGGATGGATGCAACACTACGCTTGCCGCCATCATGGCTCGCGAGGCTTGTTTTGAGGGCAAGAAGGTGACATGGAAAGAGATTGCCAACGGTAAACAACGCTATGGCGACCAACCCGATTTGAAACAATTTATGTAACATATTAATACTTCATTCGATATGAAAAGAGGCATTGCTCGTATTTTATTAGCCATTACTTTTGCATTTATTTCTCTATCGGCAAATGCTCAGCAACCCACCGTAGGTCTTATCAGCAACCTAAACGGAGATAGCGAGGCGGCATTCAAACGTCTGCACGATGCAGGATTCAAGGCTTGTCAAACAGGATATTCAACATCATGGAATCAAGAGACTGCCGAGAAATTTAAAGCTCTCTCGGCGAAATACGATGTACATATCAGCGCATTGGTATATTGTACTCCAAATGGTCGCTGGAATTTTACGGAAGGACCTTCGACCATCGGATTGGTACCACCAATAAATCGCATGCTCTACTTGGATATGTATCGCCGTGCCATAGATTTTTGTGCTATGGCAGATATTCCAGCAATGCACTCTCACTTTGGCTTTATTCCCGAGGAGCCAACAAGCGAGATATATGTCGGTTTCATCGAAACGATGAGAGATTTGTGCAAATATGCAAAGGATAAAGGCGTAATAATCTATTGCGAGACAGGTCAGGAGACCCCCACAACATTGATCCGCGCCATACGTGACATTGGCACAGGCAACATCTTTGTCAATTGCGATACCGCAAACCTGATTCTCTACGGCAAAGCCAACCCTGTCGATGCCATATATCAGTTTGGCTCTCTACTCAAGGAGCTACACATCAAAGACGGCAAATACCCAACTGATCCTTATGCATTGGGGCGCGAAACCAAAATTCCTGAGGGAGATGTGGATTTCCCCCGCGTGATAAAGGCTTTAAAGGATGTAGGCTTTAAGGGTGTAATGACTATCGAGTGTGAGATGGGTGGCGACAACACCCAATATCTTATTGACACCAAAAAGTATCTGGAGGATTTAGTTCAGAAGACATATTAAAGAGAAAATCTCCTCGTTTTGAAAATTTTTCCTATCTTTACAATCTCTAAACAATTAAAAAACAAAGATTATGGAATTTGAAGGCGTAGTTTACAAGATAATGCCCGCAACGACTGGTACATCGGCTCGTGGCGATTGGCAACGTCAAGAGGTGATTTTCGAGATCCCAAGTGAGTTCTCGCGCAAGGTATGTGTAATCTTCTTCAACCGTCCGAGCGATGTAGCATCACTCAAGGAGGGCAAGACCTACACAGTATCTATCAACATCGAATCGCGCGAGTACAACGGCAAGTGGTACACCGATGTTCGTGCATGGCGCGTGCAGCCTAAGCAGGAGGAGGCAGCTCCTCAGGCAGCACCAATGCCCGACATGCCACCTTTTGGCGAGGAGCCACAGTACACATCAACATCTAACGTAGCAGAGGTAGATGATCTGCCATTTTAGAGCATAGCGAAGCTAACAAAAAAAGGAATCTGAGATTTCAGATTCCTTTTTTACTTTATAACGCTTCTTATTACTTAGCCTCTGGAGTATCCATCGCCTTGATGTCATACAACTCAACCTTGAACTCCAAAGCCTCGTTAGGACCGATGTCACTACCTGCGCCACGCTGACCATAAGCCAACTCTGCTGGGATCCACAAAGTGATCTGACCACCCTTACCGATGAGCTGAACACCCTCTGTCCAACCTGGGATAACGCCGTTGAGTGGGAACTCGATAGCCTCACCACGTGCGTATGAAGAGTCAAATACCTTACCTGTACGAAGCTTACCCTCGTAGTCAACCTTCACTACATCTGTTGCCTTTGGCTTGAGAGTCTCGTCACCAGCACGGTCGATACGATAGAGCAAACCGCTATCAGTCTTCTTCACACCGCTCTGCTTCTCGATCTCAGCCAACCACTTAGCCGATGCCTCTGCATTCTTGGTTGGAAGAGTTACTGTGAAGTAAGTCTGGATAAGCTCCATAGCCTTGTTGTTGTCGATAGTAGCCTTACCATCAGCAACATCATTCATACCCTGAACAAACCATACTGTCTGCATTGGGATGTTAGACGCACGCAAGTTAGTACCCAAGTCACAACCGTAAGCCTCAGAAACCTTCTTACGCTCTGCATCATCACCAGCAAAGATATCAAAGCTTGCGAAATCAGGCATAGCAACAGAATCCTTAGCACGAGCCTCCTCCATAAACTTGTTCATACGCTGTGGACGCTCCTGAGAGAAGAATGACTGAAGCACCTCGATAGCTGCCTCATGATCCTTATCCTGATCACCCTCC
>JAFOZN010000117.1 GCA_017391185.1 Alistipes sp.
GGGACAATTATCGAACTAAATTTGGCTATACGCTGTATGCCACCGAAGATGATGAGTAGGGTAGCGATGGTGATTGCGATTCCGAACTCCATGTGACCTATCCCGAAGGCGTTCTCCACCGCCTCGCAGATTGTGTTGCTCTGTACGGTATTGAAAGCAAAGCCAAAAGTAAGGATTGTCAGCACGCTCATCAAAATGGCCATAGGCTTATTCCTCAGCCCATACATTATATAATATGCTGGGCCTCCGATGTAGGAGTCTGCCGAATGGCGTTTGTAGAGCTGAGCCAACGTACTCTCGATAAAGGCGTTGGCTGCACCTATGAGGGCTATCACCCACATCCAAAAAACAGCACCCGGACCACCAATAGTAATGGCAGTAGCCACACCCGCCAGATTTCCCGTACCGACACGGCTGGCAAGCGATACGGCAAAGGCCTGGAATGGAGAGATATGACTCTTGCTCGCTCCTCGCTCTCTCTCGGCAGAGTTGGTTAGCTGTCGAAACATCTCTTGGAGCATAGTAAACTGCACAAATCGGCTACGAATGGTGAAATATAGGGCGCAACCAATCAGTGAGACTATCATCACATAGCCCCAAAGGATGTTGTTTGTCGAGTCGATTAGGTGTTGCAGTTCTTCCATATTATTTATCTCTTTTTAAGTGAGATGAGATTCATTACCGAGTCGATGAATGTCATTGGATGTGTAGGAGTACCCGGTAACCACAGATCTACATGGTATTTCTCCAAAAATGAGCGATCAACGGCTTTACTCTGGGCGTATAGTCCACCTGAAATGGCCTCCGATCCACACACAATTACGATCTTGGGATCAGGTATTGAGTTGAAGCATATATCCAATGGCTCAGCCATATTTTGCGATATAGGGCCTGTGATTACCACTCCATCTGCATGACGTGGTGAAGCTACAAACTCTACGCCATAGCGGCCGAAATCGAAGTTTACGTTACCTGTTGCGTTGAGCTCCATCTCCACCGAAGCATCGCCCGCAGCCGACACCTGACGAAGTTTAAGCGCGCGACCAAAGAGCGTAGGGATCTCCTTGCGCACATTCTCTGGGTGGAAGTCAATCGCTTTAGTCTCTGGTGTTACGATAAGAGCCTGACGCGATGTAGAGCCGATCTTGTAATCGTTGGTAAAACGTATGTTACGTGGTGCGCGCAGAGCACACTCGCCACAAAATAGACAACGTCCCAAGTCGAGCGTAAATGGAGCTGTGGTGATGGCCTGCGTTGGGCATAGTTTTGCCGCAGCCTCCACATCGCTCATATCTGAGCTTGGAGTAAGCTCTGCTCTTCCGCGAAACTCTTCTGTGAGAGTCACATTATTCAGATCGGGTATATATTGCCATCCGTGGCTCTTTAATACCTTTATTTTTGGCAGAATCATATTCTTCTTAATCTAAGTCTGTTATAAATCGTGTCCGCAGTATGAGAGGTTGAAACTCTTGTTGTTGATAGGGAAGTCTGAGATGCCCTCTCCTCTAACGGCAAGAGCCAAGGCAAGCCAATTGTGCAGGCTCGGATCTTTGATCTTATAGGTCTCGATCTTACCCTCTTTGTCGGTGATTGCCACATGACAAATCTCGCCACGCCATCCCTCCATCAAGCCTATTGAGATTGACTCCGAAGAGAGTGCTAAGTCATAATCTGGTCTGCAACTCTCGGCGGGGGTATATCCAGCGAGAATCTGCTCGATATAATCTGCCGACTGCAACACCTCACGACAGCGAACCGTCAAGCGAGACATCACATCGCCATGACGCTTGGTGATACTCTCATGTTGGATTTGTGAGCCATATACCAGATATGGGTGCGATGAGCGAATATCTCTCTTTACGCCACTTGCGCGTGCCGCCATTCCTACTCCGCCGATGCGTTGCATCTCCTGCTTGGGGACAATTCCACACTGCTCATATCGGGCAAGCAATGTGGCAGAGGTCTTGATATCCTCTCTAACCTCATTGTAACGGCGCTTTATCTCGGCTACATTCTGGCGAATCATATCGACTTTTTCCTTGGTCAAAGGTTTGTTTGTGCCGCTTGGGCGAATCAAACCCTTACCGAAGCGATTTCCGCACCACGCCTGAGTGGTGTTGATGGTCATCGTACGCAGAGCTTCGCAAGCTACCTGCCCCAACTGATAACCCACATCGGTACACAACGCTCCCGTATCCGCAATATGCATTGCCATGCGCTCCAACTCCAATGCAACTACGCGCTCTTGCTCCAGATTCTTGTCGGCCATTTTGCCAGAGAGTTTCTCCATCGCCATTGCGTAGGCTACGCCATGCGATACGGCGCTATCTCCCGCAATAGATTCGGCAAGAAGCATCTGACGTAGGCGGTTGTCGGTAGATGAGAATTCGTTCTCCACACCGCGATGCTGATAACCGAGTGCAATCTCAAGGTGGAGTACACTCTCTCCGTTACATATAAAACGGAATGCTCCAGGCTCAATGATACCAGCATGGATAGGTCCTACATTCACCTCATGCAGAGACTCTCCCTCGATGGTATAGAATGGATAGTTGTCGATTGTAGAGTTGCGATTGCGGCGATTGTAGGAAAAACGCAGAGGCTTAGCCCAAGGCATAGAATCGAACTCTACATTATATAGTTCGGCAATCTCTCTCTCGAATGGGTGCAGGGCAGGGTGCAGAGCCGTAAGTGAAGGCAGAGCAATATCCTCGTAATACTCCATCGAGAAGGACGATATCATAATTTTAGATGTTGCATCATCCAGAAGAATCAGATAAAAGCGCAATCGCTCCTCTTCGGGGCGAGCGAAGTAGTGAGCAACGTGGTATTGCTCCTGCTTTAGACGCTCCTTTAAATCCTCATATAGCGCAGCATAATCCACCTCAGGGATTTGGCTCAGTTTGATGGCCTGGCTACGGTTATCTGTAATGTAGTATATCATGATTTAGAACATTGCGATTTTATCAATAATATCTCTCAATATGGCAGGTTGCCAGAATCCGATGATGAGTGCCAAAATCAAAAGTGAAAGGGCACTGTAAGAGAGTCGGCGGTTGATATTCGAGAGGTGTAACTCATCCTGATTGGATTGGTAGCAGAGCTTAATCATGCGGTAGCAGATTGTAAATATCAC
The DNA here is from genome assembly GCA_017391185.1 of Alistipes sp. GTDB lineage: Bacteria > Bacteroidota > Bacteroidia > Bacteroidales > Rikenellaceae > Alistipes. The sequence goes on from JAFOZN010000117.1 coordinate 3,137, forward strand.
GATGCAGATGAGCAATACCATGATGGCAACTACCCACCAACCCTTCAAGGTCAAAGCCTCCATCATAATCATCAACTCCGAAATAAAGAGTGGCGAAGGAGGGAATGCCAACACCGCAATCATGCCGAGCAATAGGCCGATGGCACCTACCTTGTTGATGTTGATATAATCTCCGATACGGTTGATACGGTAACCGTTGTAGATCTGACGCACGATAGCAATTTGTAAAAAGAGACTACTCTTAATAAAGGTGTGACACACCACATGGAATAATGCTGCCCATACGCCTAATCCACCGATACCCAAGCCTATGGCCACGATACCCATATTCTCTACCGTAGAGTAAGAGAGGAATCTCTTGTAGTTGTTGGTACGGCGCAGGAACAGAGCTCCGACAACCAGACTTAGGAGTCCAATGATGAGCATTACGTTCTTCACCCAAGGGAAGACTTCGGTTGTAGAGAAGAGTTTGTAGATACGGAAGATCGCCAAGAAACCCGCATTCACCAGACCCGTAGATATCATCGCAGAAGCTGGAGCTGGAGCTGCAAAGTTGGCATCTACACCAATGGTATAGAGTGGGAAAATCTCCATCTTACAGCTATAACCTGTCAGAATTAGCAGAAATGCAGCCTTGAGATATAGCGGATTACCGTTGATGATTAGATGTTGCAGGTCTGCGTAGCTGAGCGAGTTGTTAGATGCTGTAGCGCACAAGAGCAAAATACCCAAATATGCGATGGCAATACCTGTTGAGCATACGAAGAGATACTTCCAAGTAGCCTCCAAGGTAGCCTTCGAGTGGCGGTGGTAGATGATACCTGCTGCGCACAAAGTTGTGGTCTCCAACAAAATCCACGTCACGGCAATGTTGTTGGCAAAATATACTCCCGTGATGGCGGCTGTGAGTAGCATCAACAGAGCGAAGTAGTTCCTATAGTTGACTATCGTATCATCTTTGAGATACTCTTCGGAGTGTACAAAGACGTAGCACGAAACCACAAACAACAATACATAGAAGAGTGAACCCACCTGATCGAATGTGAAGAACTCTCCCGATGTAGAGAGATACGCCCCACCGAAGAGTAGATTTGCGCCGAATATGGCGTGCGAGAGCAGATACACAAGGTATAGCGAGTGTACTATCTTGCGGCTTCGGGCGAAGAATGTGGCTACGGCCAACAATATCCATATTACGAAGAAGATATATATCATAGCTTAATCTTTTACATGGGTTAGTGAATCGCTATCATCGGTGTGAATCTTGTCATCGACCTTGGTCATGAACAGACCAAGCATCAATACAGACATCAAGATATCGAGCATGATAGCTGCGTTGATCAACATCGGCATCTCAACTCCGATAGCCATCGAGAAGAGGAATACTCCATTCTCAATAACAAGGAATCCTACCATATGGGTAAAGATGCGTGAGCGCAATACAATCAGGATCAATCCTGAGAGCAAGGCATAAATGGCAACTCCGAAGAAGACCATATTGATCGAAGAGTCTGCGATATAGTAGGTCATGATGGCACTTATGACAAGCGCAACCACCGAAAGCATCAGCGAATTAAACTGAGATGTGCCTGATGTGCGGATGCGGTTGATACGAGTCTTGTTTATCACTCGTGTCAAAATCGCAGGGACAATCAGAGCCTTGAAGATTAAGGTCTCGGTCACGATAAATGACAACTCCACCCAATCCAGAGAGTGCAGACGCAGGAGTGCAATACCCAAAAGAATCCAACCTTGGAAGGCGATTATCGAGGCATAGTTGCGGAATCGCTCAACGATAGAGATGTAGATGAGCGAGATGATATAAAGTATGATTAATGAGAGTAACATGATACCTCCTTATATATTAATGTCCAACTTGAGCAGATAGCCGATAAAGAATATCAGAGCTGCCAAAGCCGAGATTGTTACGATAAATGTGGTGTTACGAACAAGCTTGTTGCGTCCTTGTGTAGATTCCACTATGCCGACAGAGAGTCCTGTGAGCAGGATCGCCAACGGAGTAGCAAACCACCAATTGAAACAACATGTTGCGGCGATAGCGTTGGCTGCAATCATCGAGAAGCAAGCGCATTTGATCCAGCTTGCGATGTGTATCAAAGCCATATCTATTCCGCAATAATCCAGACACATAACCTCGTGGATCATCGTAAGCTCAAGGTGTGTGCGTGGATCATCCACAGGTACACGCCCCGACTCTACGAATGTAATTTTGAGAAAGAGGAATGCCGTAAGCAACATCACAATCGTCAGATGCAGATTGAACGACTGCCGATGCTCAAATATCTCGGCAAACGATGTATATCCACAGAATAGTGCAAGCGTAGCAAAGCCTATCATCAAGGCTGGCTCTATCAACGCGCCATACAACGCTTCGCGAGCAGCACCCATACCCTCGAATGAACTACCAGTGTCCATAGCGGCAAAGATGATAATGATGCGAGCCAGGGCCAATGTATATGCGAAGCAGATAACATCTCCCTCAAACGATATGAGAGGATAGAGATCAGCCACGGGGATAAACAACATGGCTACGATAGCAGCACCTAAATAGATTGCAGGTGCTATACGGAAAAGAGCTGTGGTAGTGGTAGAATATACCGTACTCTTTCTTAGGAGCAGATTAACATTTCGCAGATGCTGCGTAAAGGGCATACCCTGACGACCTGCCAACACAGCGCGTGTACGATTGATCACTCCCGGTATGGCAAGTGCGGTGATGATGATGAGAAGTGTATTAAGTACAATTGCCATGATTATATCAGATTAAAGAGTGAAACGACAAATATAACCACCAAGAATATCAAGGCGTAGGCGATATAGATATTTATCTTACCCGTACGCAGGCTCATTACTCGTTTGTTGATAATGTGCAGAAGCTCTACCCACCATTCGGCAAACAAACGATCGATTTTATCCTTGTGACGTATGTTGTAGTTGTGCGTAGATGGGAAGATCTCGCTCTTGCCTACGGTGCGTCCCTCGATGGTGTTCTGAGTAAACGAAGTGGCAATAGATTCCAAACCCTCGGCAAAAGACTCTCCCGTATATTGCATGCGGATATTAGGTGAGGTGAAACCACAACCCCAAGTAGGACCCTGAGCAATGGTACGAGAGCGTTGAGCACGACTCTTAATGATATAAATCAGAGCAATGATGATGATCAATAGCCATGCTGTGAGGGATAATTTGGTCAACGTTGGTGTGAGATATTGACTTACTACAGGCTCGGTGTAGGGTGTAAATTGTTGAGCCACACCCTCAACTATACGGATAGCAAATTGAGGGAATAGTCCAATCAAGATTATACCAGTTGCGGGTATTGCCATAGCGGCGATTCTGATGTTGTCCACCTCTTGAGACTCAGCTACATGGTGATCACGTGGCGAGCCGAGGAAGATGGTGCTGTATAACTTGCTAAATGCCAATACAGCGATACCTCCAATGAGAGCCAAAGCGAGGAGTCCACTTGCTGCATAGATAGTGTTTACATTGTCTCGTACGCTATCCAACATTCCCAAGTAGATCAAAAACTCGCCAACAAAGCCGTTGAGTGGTGGCAACGCACAGATTGCCAATGTGGCGATAAAGAACAATATAGCCGTTACGGGCATATGCTTGGCTACGCCACCAAACTTATCGAGCAGTGTGGTATGCATCTGAGAGTAGATGTTGCCTGCTCCGAAGAAAAGCAATGACTTAAATAGCGAGTGATTTACCGTATGGAGCAATGCTCCGCAAAGGGCGATGGTGGCAACCAAATGATTCCCTGAGGCTTGTCCCAAAGTGGCGATACCGAGGCCGATGAAGATTACGCCTACATTCTCGATACTCGAATATGCAAGTAGTCTTTTGGCATCGTTCTGTACAGCTGCCAAGATAACACCCCATAGTCCTGTGATAATACCTACCGAGAGGATTATCAGACCAATAGTGTGCAACTCTGTAGAATCGGCAATATACCACATAACACGCATAATACCATATACACCAGTCTTGATCATTACGCCCGACATGATAGCCGAAACGTGTGATGGTGCAGCAGGGTGAGCTTCAGGCAACCAAACGTGCATAGGGAAAAGACCAGCCTTCATGCCAAAACCTAAAAGGAAGAGTATGAAGATAGGTATGGTCTTACCGTTTGAGAAGCAGATGGCAAGGTCTGAAAATGCTCCTGTCGAAGTATTTGCATAGATTGTTGCAAAACCAGCCACGAGGAATATAAATCCTATATGCATCATAATCAAGTAAGCCACAGCAGCACGTAATACCTCAGCTCGCTCGGCATCAAATAGGATGAGTAGGAATGAGGCGATGGTCATCAACTCCCATGCAAAGAGAAATGAAAAACCTCCGCTTGAGATTACCACCAACATCATCGATAGTATCAGCACCACAAGCGAAGTGTAGTGCAGAGAGATGTGTGCCGAAGACTTTTTCTTGAGATATTGCTCCAAATAACCTTTCGAATAGAGTACGGTAGCAACTCCTGCAACTCCTATGATTAGCAGAAAGATGGCCGAAAGTGGATCAATACTCAAAGACTCTTGCCCGAAAATTGGGCTCATGAACTCCATGAGAACCAGACTCTTGCCCGAAGTGAGCACTCCAATGGCTGGCACGATTGCCGCCAAAGCCAACGTCACCGCAGTAGCCAAAGCCACCCACACTTTACTGCGCAGAGGGCTGAGGAATAGTGCTACGATGAGCAACGTAAGAGTCGGAAGTAGATAAAGATAAAACATGTAATCAATAAATTTTATTCAAATCCAATTACCGAAAAAGTGAATTCCAATCGAGATATTACTCTCCGTTGATGGTCGAAACCATCACTGTTGCCACGACTGCTGCAGTCTCTGTACGCAGACGTTGATGCCCCAAGGAGATGGGTTGGAATCCGTTTGCGAGTGCAAAATTAATCTCTTCGGGCGAAAAATCACCCTCAGGACCAATCAAAATTAAAATATTTTCATTTTTTTTAATAATTCGTGGCAAATATGGCCTTTCGGGGAAGGTTGAGTCGCAGTGAGCGATGAATTTTTGCCCCTCAAAAGGCATTGTAATCACCTCTTTGAGTGGCGTCATATCCGCCAATTCGGGATGATATGCCTTCAATGATTGTTTGACAGCCGATGTGATAACCTTAAATTCCCTCTCGTGCTTTATCGTACGGCGTTCGCTGTGGTTACACTCGATAGGGATAAAACGTGTTACACCCACCTCTGTAGCCTTTTCCAGGAACCATTCATAGCGATCAATATTCTTGGTAGGAGCTACGGCCATCGTAAGTTCATAAGGCATCTTCTCATACTCGTTATAGGTCTCAACTACCTCTACCATGCAATGTTTGTGGTGAGGATCGACTATTTGGCAGAGATATAAGTTTCCTTTACCATCGGTCAGATGTAATTTGTCGCCTTGCTTTAGTCTCAGCACCCTGATACAGTGCTTTGATTCCTCCTCTTCGAGCGTATAAAGGGGCGGAATGATATTAGGTGCGTAAAATAGTTGCATAAATTTTTGTTAATGTTTATCTTTGCAAAGATATTAATTATAAGTTAAGTAATGAAACGCTTTTTCCATTTATTCGCATTTGCGATGTTAATTATGACACTAAATTCGTGTAATAATTCGGCTTCAATAGCCGATAACCCTTTTTTTGAGCCTGTGTGGGATACTCCTTACGGTGCACCTCCATTTGAGCGAATCAAGTTTGAGCACTACAAACCCGCCTTTGAGCAGGGTATGTCTTTGCACAACGAGGAGATTGCTGCAATCGTAGATTGTAAGGATGAGCCTACCTTCGAGAATACCATCTTGGCATTGGATAATGCCGGTAAGATGCTCTCTAAGGTGAGTACAGTATTCGGTATGTTGGAGTCGGCTGTGACCGATGAAAATATGCAGGATCTCTCTTCAGAGATGATGCCACGTATGGCTGCTCATAGCGATGCTATCGTGATGAATGATAAGCTTTTTGCTCGTATCAAGAAGGTCTATGATAATCGTGATGCTGCAGGCTTGGATGAACTTCAGCAGCGTTTGACCGAGAAGATCTATGATCGTTTCGTGCGTTCAGGAGCTTTGCTCTCTGAGCAGGATAAGGCTAAGCTCAAGCAGATCAACGAGCAGCTCTCGTCTTTGAGCGTAAAGTTTGGTCGCAATATCTTGGCTGAGACCAATGCCTTCCAGCTTGTTTTGGACCATACTCAGATAACAGGTATCCCTCAGTCGGTGTTGGATGCGGCTCAGGAGCAGTCAAAGGAGGCTGGTAAGGGTGCAGATAAATATCTCTTTACTCTGCATAAGCCAAGTATGTTGCCACTTTTGACCTATGCGAAGGATCGTGGAGTGCGTGAGCAGATTTATAAAGCGTACCTCAAGCGCGGAGATAATGGCAATGAGAATGACAATAAAGCGGTTATCGCCGATATGGTTTCGCTTCGTTATGAGAAGGCGAAGTTGTTGGGCTATGACTCATATTCTCATTATGTTACCTCTAAGCAGATGGCTGGCTCACCTGAGGCTGCATATGAGCTTCTTGAGGGTATTTTCGATGCTGCCAACGAAAAGGCTAAAGATGAGTTGGCTCGCATGACAACTCTCTTTAAGCAGGATAATGGTTCAGATGCCAAGTTTGAGTCATGGGATTGGTGGTACTATGCCGAGAAGGTACGTAACAGAGATTATAAGATGGAGGAGGAGCAGGTACGTCAGTTCCTTTCGTTGGATAATGTCAAGGGTGGAATTTTCTTCCTCGCCAATCGTTTGTATGGCATTACTTTCCGACCAATCAAGGCTCCTTTGTATCATGAGGATTGTGAGGCCTATGAGGTAATCGATGCCAATGATACACCTCTGGGTATGCTCTATTTTGATTTCCATCCACGAGCAAGCAAGAGTGGCGGTGCGTGGTGTGGTACGTATGTAGATCAGAGTTATGAGGATGGCAAGCGTGTTGCTCCAGTTGTGAGCATTGTTTGCAACTTTACACCTCCTACAGGTGATACTCCAGCTCTGCTTACTATTGATGAGACCGAGACTTTGTTCCATGAGTTTGGACACGCTTTGCACAATCTCTTTGCCGATGTGAAATACTCAGGCTTAGGTGGTGTTGAGGGTGATTTCGTGGAGCTTCCATCACAGATTATGGAGAATTGGGCCTTCTCTACCGAGATGCTCAAACAGTATGCCGTACACTATTCGAGAGGTAATGTGATGCCCGATGATATGATTCGCTCTATCCAGCGTTGCTCAAAGTTCAATGAGGGCTTCAACACCACTGAGCTCTCTGCTGCGGCACTTTCAGATTTGGATATCCACTCTATCAAGAGTGCCGAGAAGATTGATGTTGCCGATTTCGAGCGTAAAGCGTTGAGCCAGAAACGAGGCCTTATCTCTCAGATTGAGCCACGTTATCGCTATACATACTTCAGCCATATCTTCAACGGAGGTTACTCTTCGGGTTACTACTTCTATTTGTGGGCTGAGGTGTTGGATAAGGATGCTTATCAGGCCTTTGTGGAGAGTGGCGACATCTTCAATCAGGAGGTTGCTAAGCGATTCCGCGATGAGGTACTCTCTCGCGGTGGAACTCGTGACGGTATGGATATGTACCGTTCATTTAGAGGTGCCGATCCCGACAAGAATGCCATGTTGGTGGCTCGTGGTTTGATTCAGGAGAGTGAGTTGGAGCCACAGCAGAGTGAGCGAGTAGTAGCCAAGGTGGATACTCGCGAGCAGGCTCGTCAGCGTGCCGAGCGTTCACGCCGTGAGCGAGAGGCTGCAAAGGCTAAAGCAGAGACAGAGACTACTGCTCAGGCGGAGTAAGGGTTGTTGAATGATAATTTAATTAGATAACACGATGAAAAAATTGTTTTTGATGATGACACTAAGTGCATTGCTCTCTTCATGTGGATCGGATCAGATGCCACAGGTTGTTTTGCCAGAGATAGATACCTCTAATCCATTGTTGGCTCAGTGGGATACTCCATATGCCACTCCGCCTTTCGATAAGATTAAGATCTCGGATTATGAGCCAGCTTTCGAGACTGCCATTGCCGTATCGCGTGCCGAGATTGACGCTATTGTAAATAATCCTGCCAAGCCAACTTTCAAGAATACGATCTTGGCTATGGAGCGTCAGGGCGAGTTGCTTGGTCGTATCAGTGGTATTTTCTATAACTTGCGTGAGGCAGATACATCGGATGAGATGGATGCTATCGCTATGCGTATTCAGCCTAAGATGACAGAGTTGAGTAACGATATCTCGCTCAACCCAGAGCTTTTTGCTCGTGTGAAGGCTGTATATGAGGGCTCTCGCCGTGGTCTGTCTGATGTGGATATCAAGCTTTTGGAGGAGACATATAAGGGATTTGCTCGTTCGGGTGCTGAACTCTCGGATGAGAAGAAGGAGGAGTATCGCAAGTATAGCTCTTCTTTGGCCTCTTCTACATTGCTCTTTGGTCAGAATTCGCTCTCGGCAACAAATGCTTTTGCTATCAATATCACCGATGCAAAGAAGGTGGCTGAGTTGCCTGATTTTGTGAAGGAGGGTATGGCTGCCGATGCCAAGGCTCGTGGTGAGAAGGGTTGGACCGTTACTCTTAAAGCACCAAGCTACATCCCATTTATGACCTACTCTTCGCAGCGTGATCTGAAAGAGAAGTTGTATCGTGCATATAACTCTCGAGCTTTGGGTGGTGAGTTTGATAATACCAATGTAATCAAGAGCATCATCTCTGATCGTCTTGCCATCGCTTCGCTTTTGGGTTATAAGACCTACGCTGACTATGTTTTGGAGGATAAGATGGCGGAGAGTTCGGAGAATGTAAATAACTTCCTCTCTGAGCTTCGCGATCAGACCTTGGAGTATGGTCGTAAGGACTATGCTATGATCAACGAGTTTGCTAAGCAAAACGGTCTCAAGGGAGATGTAATGCCTTGGGATTGGGCATATTATACCGAGAAGTATAAGAGCGAGAAGTATGCTATCAACGATGAGCAGGTGAAGCCATATCTGAAGCTCGACAATGTTATCAAGGGTGTATTCCTCTTGGCAGAGAAGCTCTATGGCCTTTCGTTCGTGCCAAATAAGGATATTCAGGTATATCACCCCGATGTGACAGCCTATGAGGTTTACGACAAGGATGTGAACGGTAAGAGGGAGCTTTTGTCGATTCTATATCTCGATTTCTTCCCACGCGAGTCTAAGCGTTCGGGTGCGTGGATGACCGAATTCCGTGGTGCAAAGGTTATTGACGGCGAGGAGATTCGTCCTTTGGTGTCGCTTGTGATGAACTTCACCAAGCCTACCGAGACTATGCCTTCATTGCTTACGTTCGATGAGTTTGAGACCTTCCTCCATGAGTTTGGTCACGCTCTGCACGGAATGCTTGCCAAGGGTGAGTATGAGTCTATGAATGGTACTGCAGTTTATCGCGATTTCGTGGAGCTCCCATCACAGATTATGGAGAATTGGGCTACCGAGAAGGAGTATCTCGATATGTGGGCCGTACACTATAAGACAGGTGAGAAGATTCCTGCTGAGCTTATCGAGAAGATTGTGGCGGCGAAGAACTACCTTGCAGCATATCTCAATCTGCGTCAGCTCTCATTCGGTATCTCTGATATGAAGTGGCACATGCTCACAGATAAGAAGCAGATCGAGTCTTTGGATATTGAGTCATTTGAGCGTGAGGCTGTGACCTCTGTTCAGATTACCCCATTGGTCGAGGGTACATCTATGGCTCCAGCCTTTACTCATATCTTCTCAGGTGGTTATGCAGCTGGTTACTACGGTTATAAGTGGGCTGAGGTGTTGGCTGCCGATGCTTATTCACTCTTCGAGGAGAAGGGTATCTTCGATCAGCAGACTGCATCTAAGTTCCGTCACCTTTTGGAGCAGGGCGGTCAGCGTCATCCTATGGATATCTACGTAGAGTTCCGAGGCCATAAGCCAGAGACTAAGGCTTTGATCGAGTCTATGGGTTTGAAGTAATAAATAGGTTTTAAAATATAGCTAATATGAGAAAGTTTTTATTTGCGGTTGTGGCTATTTTGGTAGCATTTTCGGCTTCGGCTCAGAAGATGAGTGGTAATCCTATCTATGAGGGTGATTATGCCGATCCTGAGGGAGTAGTGTTTGGTAAGACCTATTGGATCTTCCCAACATTCTCTGCGGCTTATGATGATCAGTTGCATTTCGATTGCTTCTCTTCGAAGGATCTGGTTAAGTGGACCAAGCATGAGCGTATTATTGACAATTCGAGGATTAAGTGGTTGCGCCGAGCATTGTGGGCACCTGCAGCTTTGGAGAAGGATGGTAAGTATTACCTCTTCTTCGGCGCAAACGATGTGCATGAGGGCGAGATTGGCGGTATCGGTGTAGCTGTGGCAGATAAGCCAGAGGGACCATACGAGGATTTGTTGGGTAAGCCTCTGATTGGCAATATTGTCAATGGCGCACAACCTATCGACCAGTTTGTCTTTAAGGATAAGGATGGTACATATTATATGTATTATGGAGGTTGGGGACACTGCAATGTGGTGAAACTCAAGGATGATTTCACAGGCATCGTTCCTTTCGAGGATGGTACTTTGTATCGTGAGGTTACACCTAAGAACTATGTCGAAGGCCCATTTATGTTTATCAAGGATGGTAAATACTATTTCATGTGGTCTGAGGGTGGTTGGACAGGCCCTAATTATAAGGTTGCCTATGCTATTTCGGACTCTCCATTTGGTCCATTTGAGCGTAAGGGCGTGATCCTTCAGCAGGATGATAAGGTTGCACGCGGTGCAGGTCACCATTCTGTATTGCACAACCCTAAGAGCGGTAAGTATTATATCGTTTATCACCGCCGTCCTTTGGAGTCTAACAAGCGCGATAATCGTGTCACTTGTATCGATGAAATGCACTTCGATAAGGATGGTAATATCCTGCCTGTGAAGATGACCTTCGAGGGTGTTAAAAAGGATAAGTTGTAGTAGGTGTTACACAACTTTTATGTCTGATAGGTTGCTTGACAATAATGTTGAGCAACCTATTTTTTTATCTTCATATCGGATTCACTCCTCATGAGATAGCTAAGAATTGCAAAAAAAGCGTTATATTTGTTCGTTAAATATATATGTGTTATGAAAAAGTTATTGATTACTCTCCTTATAGTGGCATCCATCGTGGCGTGTGGATCGCAGCAGAGTCAAAAGCGTAACTCTCTGCAACGTGTAGTGGTAGAGCCTGCCCAGTATGGTTATGTGGTGAAGAATGTATATCCTCACTCGACCAAGAGCTATACCCAAGGCCTACAATTTGTCGATGGCGTATTGTGGGAAGGCACAGGCGAGTGGGGTAAATCCGTGTTGCAGAAGGTTGACCTTGAGAGTGGTAAATGCGAGGTGTTGGCACGCCTGCCCAAGAGCGAATTTGGTGAGGGTATTACCGTGCTGGGAGATAAGGTCTATCAACTCACATGGACCAATAATGTCGCTCATGTCTATGATCTAAAGGGTAAGTTGATTAAAAACGAGCGTTACTCAGGCGAAGGTTGGGGACTTACCACCGATGGCAAGATGCTCTATATGTCAGATGGTTCGACCTATATCTACAAAGTAAATCCCGAAACATTCAAACGCGAGGGTAAGATTACCGTTACGCTTCGTGGTCATGCCATCGAGTATATCAACGAGTTGGAGTGGATCGAGGGTAAGATCTGGGCAAATGTCTATACTACACACGAGATTCTGATTATCAACCCCGAAACGGGCGTTGTCGAGGGTGTGGTGAGCTTTGCCAATCTGTTGAAGGAGGAGGATACTACTGCCGATACCGATGTGTTTAATGGCATTGCCTACGATAAGGAGCAGAAGAGAATCTTTGTTACAGGTAAGAATTGGAATAAACTCTACGAAGTAGAGATAATTAAACGATAGAGAGATGATTTTGGAAGATATTTTGCGCCGTAAGATATTACTCCTGGATGGAGCTATGGGTACTCAGCTTATGAGTCAGGGGCAACGAGGTGTGTTGGAGTTGTTAAATGTTGAGAATCCAGATCTGGTCAAGGCGGTGCATGCCTCATACCTCGATGCTGGTGCGGATATAATCACTACTAATACCACATGCGCCGATGCACTTTCGCTCAAGGCTGTGGGGGCTGAATCGCGCTCCTATGAGTTGGCATTGGCTGGTGCAAAGTTGGCTCGCGAAGTGGCTGATAAATACTCTACTACGCTCTTCCCACGCTATGTGGCAGGTTCGGTAGGCCCGACATCGCGTAATCTCACACTTGCCAACGATACTACTCCTGAGCAGGTCGCTGCGGCATACCAAGAGGTGATACGGGGGTTGATTGATGGTGGTGTGGATATGATTTTGGTGGAGACAGCGATGGATGCCAAAAATGTAACTATCGCCATCGAGGAGTGTCGTAAGGTAGATGAGAATATCCCAATTCTGGTCTCTGCAGTCTTGTCACGCATCGAGGGTAGAGTGGCGAGTGGTGCTACATTTGCTAAATTCTTTGGTGACATACCTATGGAGAGAGTCTCTATGGTCGGATTTAATTGCTCGAATGGCGTGAAGCCATTGGAGTCGGCTTTGAAGCATCTTAAGGAGGTAACGGATAAACCCGTGATAGTCTATCCTTCGGCTGGCGAGCCGAGAGTAGCTGCCAACCACTTTGCTAAAGCTATTGAGCAGTTGTGTCGAGCCTCGCAGGTAAACATCATCGGAGGTTGTTGCGGTACTACGCCCGAATATATCGCCCAGCTAAAGCGAGTAGCGGAGCGTTGGCGACCAAAGAGAGTCTAGGTTTTAGATTTTACGTACAGAAGAAATTAAGTTAAAAATATATAATATCCTCTTGCAATGAGACAGACCAAAAAGAGAGAGTCTCGCCGCGTGAAGAGCGAGCAGAAGCATCGAGATACTAAGAGTATCCGCTCGGCATTTATCATAAATATGTTCCGTGAGTTCCCTGATAGGGTGTTTACGCTCAAGCATCTTGTTTCGGCTTCGGGTGGTAACTCTCGTGAGGGGCGTTATATGGTCAAAGATATTCTTGAGGATTTGATAGCTCAAGAGGTGGTTATTGCGGCAGGTAGAGATAAATACCAACTCTCATTTGCCCAACTACCACATTATGAGGGTGTGGTGGAGATTCTCAATTCGGGTGCGGCGTATGTCAAAGTCGAGGAGCTCGAACGTGAGATATATGTCAATCCGCGAGCTACGGCGTGCGCTTTGGATGGTGATAGGGTGGAGGTTGTACTCCAGCGAGAACCTCAGCGCGAGGGTGATAATCCCGAAGGTGCCATTGTGAGCATCATTAAGCGTAGCGGTAAGCAATATGTAGGTGTGGCGGAGCTTAGTCGTTCGGCTATATTTGTTAGGCCAGACAGCCGTAAATTGCAGATGGATATCTTCTTCTCTCGCAAGGAGTATCCAGGGGTGAAGGATGGCGATAAGGTTGTTTTCCGCATTACCGATTGGCGCGAGGGGGATCGCTCTCCAAGGGGAGTTATTGTCGATGTGCTTGGTCGTGTGGGTGAAAATGATACCGAGATGCACGCTATTTTGGCAGAGTACGATTTGCCATATAAGTTTGAGCAAGAGGTAGAGGATGCTGCAAATGCTATCAGCGCCGAGATTACCCCTCAGGATTATGCCGAGCGTAGAGATTTCCGCGATGTTACAACCTTTACAATCGATCCTGCCGATGCCAAGGATTTCGATGATGCACTCTCTATCCGTAAGGTGGAGGATGGCTTGTGGGAGGTCGGTGTGCATATTGCCGATGTTACACATTATGTGCGTCCGGGCTCTATCGTAGAGAGTGAGGCGCAGGAGCGAGGTACTTCGGTCTATTTGGTGGATCGTACCGTGCCGATGCTTCCTGAGAGGCTGTGTAACGAACTATGCTCGTTGCGTCCCAATGAGGAGAAGTTGGCTTTTTCGGCAGTCTTTGTTCTGAATGAAAATGCCGATGTGCTGGATGAATGGTTTGGTCGTACGGTTATCTACTCGGATCGCCGCTTTACCTATGCCGAGGCTCAGGCTCGTATTGAGACAGGTGTTGGCGATTTTTCTGAGGAGATAAACGTATTAAATGACTTGGCTCAGAAGATGCGCCGCAATCGTTTCAAGAATGGTGCGGTGAGCTTCGAGAGGGCAGAGTTTAAGTTTATACTCGATGAAAAGGGTAAACCTCTGGGAGTATATACCAAGGAACAGAAGGAGTCCAATCAGCTCATCGAGGAGTTTATGCTTTTGGCCAATCGTAAGGTTGCCGAGTGGTGTACCTATAAGGAGATAAAGGGCAAGAAGGTTCAACGTCCGATGGTCTATCGTGTGCATGATGAGCCTAATGAGGAGAAGCTCACCCGTTTCAGAGATTTTGTCTTGAAGTTTGGTTATCAATTCAAGGCTACCAAGGGTCGCTCGGTGGCTAAGGCTATCAATAAGTTGGTCACTGAGGTTAAGGGCCGCCCAGAGGAGAATGCCGTGCAGGCTTTGGCGGTGCGTAGTATGGCCAAGGCTCTCTATACTACGGATAACGTGGGACATTACGGTTTGGCATTTAAATACTATACCCACTTTACTTCGCCTATCCGCCGCTATCCCGATATGATGGTGCATAGATTATTGGCGAATTATCTTGCTGATGGTAAAAATGGCGATAAGCGAGCTTTGGAGGCGCAGTGTGTCTATGCCTCTGAGCGTGAGATTGTGGCTTCGGAAGCAGAACGTGCATCCATCAAATATAAGATGGTGGAGTTCATGCAGGATAAAATCGGACAGATGTTCAAGGGTCATGTCTCAGGCATGAGCGAGTGGGGTATATATGTTGAGTTGAACGACACTCATATCGAAGGTATGGCATTCCTGAGAGATATCGAGGGCGATTTCTATATGTATGATGAGGCTCGCTTTGAGGTTGTTGGTCGTGCTTCAGGCAGACGTATAGCCTTTGGAGATGAGGTTTGGGTACGTGTCAAGGGTGTGGATATGCGCCGCCGTACGATAGATTTTGAATTGATAGTAAGTGCAAAGTAATGATACGAGCAGAAGAGGTTTTCGCTAAGGCTAAGGATCGAGCTACGCTTAGCCGCCAGGAGGCTTATTGGCTGTGGGATGAGGCTCCGTTGGAGCGTCTGGCTGCGGTGGCTGATGAGGTTAGGCGAGGTGTGGTAGCAGATTCTAATGTGGTAACGTGGCAGATTGATCGCAATGTGAATATAACCAATGTTTGTGTTTCGGGATGTAAATTCTGCAACTTTCATTGCAAACCACATCAGACTCAGAAGGCATTTATCACCTCGATAGAGGAGTATCGCGAAAAGATTGATAGGATGTTGGAGTTGGGGGGCGATCAGCTTTTGTTGCAGGGCGGTATGCATCCCCGATTGGGCGTAGAGTTTTATGAAGATCTGTTTAGTGAGCTAAAAAGACTCTATCCTAATGTGCGCCTACACGCTTTGGGACCTCCAGAAGTAGCTCATATTGCTAAGGTTAGCGGGATTACTTCACGTCAATGTTTAGAGCGTTTGGTGGCAGCAGGTCTGGATTCGTTGCCAGGTGCGGGAGCCGAGATTCTCGATCCTCAGGTGAGAAAAACTATCTCGCCTGCCAAACCGAGTGTCGAGGAGTGGCTTGAGGTGATGCATGAGGCTCATGAGATGAATCTTGCTACTTCGGCGACTATGATGTATGGCCATATTGAGACACCTCATCAGAGGGTGGATCATCTGCTTAGAATACGTGATTTGCAGGATCGTTGTCCTGAGGGTAATTACGGCTTTTTGGCATTTATCCCATGGATCTTCCGTTCTACGGGTACAAGGCTTGAGGCGGAGGGCGTAAAGTCTAATTTCTCGGCGTTGGAGTATATCAGAGTTATTGCGGTTAGCCGATTGATACTTAATAATATACGCAATATCCAAGCCTCATGGCTTACGGTGGGTAAAGCGACAGCACAACTTGCTCTGCATAGCGGTGCCAATGACATGGGTTCGATTATGATCGAGGAGAATGTCGTTTCGAGTGCGGGAGCGCATAATAAGTTCGATGCCGAGGGTATTCAGCGAGCTATCCGAGAGGCTGGTTTTACCCCTCAGCTTCGTGACCAATTGTATCGCCCAAGAGTTTATGAAGTAGGCGCGAAATAACTCTCAGTGAAAGATATTTAAAGAGGAATAATCTTATCAGAAATGGTAAATTATTCCTCTTTTTTGTATGGATTTTAACTCCTTATTCTACTCTAAAAATATCTCTTTAAGAATAAAATAACATAGAAAGGTTTTTAATTAATTAAAATTAATTACCTTTGCACTCCGAATTGATAGAGAAAAAGTCGAAATAAGAATAAAATACTAAATCAAATTATGAAAATTACAAGAGAACAGCGTGAGGCAGGTACTTCAGTTTTGAAGGTACTCGTTGCAGAGGCAGATTATGCAGAGGCAGTTGATAAGATGTTGCGTGACTACAAGCGTAAGGCAAATGTCCCAGGTTTCCGTCCTGGTATGGTTCCTATGGGTATCGTACGCAAGATGTATGGTAAGGGTGCTGTAGCAGAGCAGTCATATCGTATCGCATCAAACTCAGTATTCGAGTATTTGCAGAAGGAGGGTATCGACTACGTAGGCGATGTTATCCCATCAGAGGAGCAGGGCGATTTCGATTTCGAGAACAACACCGAGCATGAGTTCATCTTTGAGATCGGTGAGGCTCCAAAGATCGAGATGGAGCTCACAAAGGAGGATAAGCTTACATACAACAAGATCAAGATCGATGAGAAGATGGTAGAGGGTTATAAGGATAACTACTTGCGCCGCTACGGTCGTTTGGTAGATGTTGAGAAGGTTGAGAAGGATGAGGCTTTGACCGTAGTTTTGGATAACGGCGAGATGCGTATCGAGGATGCTTACGTAGGTCTTATCTCTATGAGCGATGAGGAGCGTGCTATCTTCTTGGGTAAGAAGGTTGGCGATAAGATGGATGTAGATGTAAACGAGCTCTACAAGTCAGCTTCTCAGCGTGCTTCTATCCTTCAGGTTAAGCAGGAGGAGTTGGAGACAATCAACCCTAAGTTCTCTTTGGAGATCAAGCAGATTCGTCAGTTTGCAAACCCAGAGCTCAACGAGGAGTTCTTCAAGATGGCTTTCCCTGCAGGTAACATCACCTCTGAGGAGGAGTTGAACAAGTTCTTGGAGGCAGAGATCGAGACAGAGCTTAAGCGTGAGTCTGATTACCTCTTCACTATCCGTGTTCGCAACTTCCTCATGGAGAAGGCTGGCTTGCAGATGCCTGAGGCATTCTTGAAGCGCTGGTTGTTCACCATCAACGAGGGTAAGTTCACAATGGAGGATATCGAGAAGGATTTCGATGGCTTTGTTAAGATGTTTACATGGAACTATATCCAGAAGCACTTCATCCAGAGCGCTGAGTTGCGCGTAAGCCAGGAGGAGGCAGAGGCAGAGGCTAAGGAGTTTGCTAAGGCTCAGTTTGCTCAGTACGGTATGCCATCAGCTCCAGAGGAGATGATTGCTAACTTCTCTAAGCAGATCCTTGAGAACAAGGAGCAGTCACAGAAGATCTATGAGAAGCTCTATGAGTTGAAGGTTGTAGAGTACGTTAAGTCTCAGATCAAGGTTTCTAACAAGTCTGTATCTTCAGAGGAGTTCGCTAAGTTGGCTCAGGAGATGTAGTATTGTAATGTCGAAGACTTGGGGCACTTGATGTAAGTTAAGGGCCTAAGAGTATCGAGATAGTTTTTAGATTGGACTCTGGGCGTAAAGTTTGCAGAGTCCAATTTTTAGTTTTCTGGGTGAGGATGATTTGTGGGTGTGGAGATGGATTTCATATTTAGCTCTGCTCTTATGAGTTGTCACAACAGAGAGAGAAATAGATATATTAATATATAAAGTATAACGCGATATGAGTGAATTTGAAAAGTATGCCAGAGGATATTGTGGTATCAGCAGCCTGAAGTTGCACGATTTTAAGTCAATTCAGTCAGCTTATGTCTCTCCGACAATTATCGAGGAGCGTCAGTTGAATGTGGCTACGATGGATGTCTTCTCTCGACTTATGATGGATCGTATCATCTTTTTGGGAGCTCCGATCTATGATGATGCAGCCAATATCATTCAGGCACAGTTGCTTTTTTTGGAGTCGGTAGATCCTTCGAAGGATATTCAGATCTATATCAACTCTCCAGGTGGATCAGTCTCAGCTGGTTTGGGTATTTATGATACTATGCAACTCATATCGAGCGATGTGGCTACGATCTGTACAGGCCTGGCTGCTTCGATGGGCGCGGTGTTGCTTACGGCAGGTGCTGCTGGCAAGCGTTCGGCATTGCCACACTCTCGCATCATGATTCATCAGCCATTGGGCGGTGCTCAGGGACAAGCCTCGGATATCGAGATTACGGCTCGTGAGATTCTCAAGACCAAAAAGGAGCTTTATGAGATTCTTTCTACACATTCTGGTGTGGCTGTGGAGAAGATTGAGCGTGATGCCGACCGAGATTATTGGATGACATCATTGGAGGCTAAGGAGTATGGCTTGATTGATGCAGTATTGGGTAAGCGTAGTAAGTAAAAGAGTATAATATGGCAAATAAACATAAAGGAACAGGTCGAGGTCATGAAGATTGTTGCTCGTTTTGCGGTGCCAAGCGAAGCGATGTGGCATTGATGTTTCAGGGCGTTGATGGCTCCAATATCTGCAACAATTGCGTGGATAGAGGCTATCAACTTCTGCGTGAGAGCGAACTTGTTTCGGGCAAAGGTAAGGTTCAGTCGAAGAGCGATGACCTGAGTTTGGAACAGCTTATGAAACCTCAGCAGATTAAGGCTGTGCTGGATGAGTATGTTATCGGTCAGGATGATGCCAAGCGATATATGTCGGTGGCCGTATATAACCACTATAAGCGCATCCTAAGTCGCCAGAAAGGCATAGGTGGTGATGTGGAGATCGATAAGTCGAATATCGTATTGGTAGGCCCTACGGGTACGGGTAAGACTTTGATGGCACGTACCATTGCGCGAGTATTGAATGTGCCCTTTACCATCGTTGATGCTACAGTATTGACCGAAGCAGGATACGTGGGTGAGGATGTAGAGAGTATCCTCTCGCGTCTGTTGCAGGTGGCAGACTATGACGTTAAGGCAGCCGAGCGAGGTATCGTCTTTATCGATGAGATAGATAAAATTGCCCGCAAGGGTGATAATCCGAGCATCACGCGCGATGTTTCGGGTGAGGGCGTGCAGCAGGCTCTGTTGAAGATTCTGGAGGGTACGACAGTGAATGTGCCACCACAGGGAGGTCGTAAGCATCCCGATCAGAAGTTCATTCAGGTCAATACCAAGGATATCCTGTTTATCTGCGGTGGAGCGTTTGACGGTATAGAGAAGAAAATCGCTCAGCGACTTAATACTCGTGCCATTGGTTATGGTGTGCAAAACTCCTTGCAGGTTGATCGCGAGAATCTGATGAAATATATTATGCCTCAGGATCTTAAGTCTTTTGGATTGATCCCTGAGTTGGTTGGTCGTCTGCCTGTGTTGACATATATGCAACCTCTCACAGCTGAGGCTTTGCGTAAGATCTTGACTGAGCCTAAGAATGCTATTGTCAAGCAGTATGAACAACTATTTGCTATGGATGGTGTGGATTTCAAATTCTCGGATGAGGTGTTGGATTATATCGTTGAGAAGGCCGATGAGTATAAATTGGGTGCCAGAGGTTTGCGCTCGATATGTGAGGCCATAGTGACCGACATCATGTTCGACTTGCCATCATCGGATGAGAAAGCATATATTTTGGAACTCGATTATGCAAAAAAGCGTATCGAGGGATCGAATTTTTTGCAACTTAAGCAAGTAGGTTAAAATTTTTGTGCTATATTTGTGAAATAGGAAAATAAGTATTCAAATATATGTTCGCTAACTCTAAACTAAACAGGGCAGCAGATAACATTCGTATCTTGGCTGCTGCTATGGTTGAAAAGGCTAAATCGGGCCATCCGGGCGGTGCTATGGGTGGTGCTGATTTTATTAATTTGCTCTATTCTGAGTTCATCAAGTTTGATCCTGAGAATCCAGAGTATCCATTCCGTGACCGTTTCTTCCTCGATCCAGGTCATATGTCGCCTATGCTCTATTCGGTGTTGATGCTTTCGGGCTTCTACCAGATGGAGGATTTGAAGGCTTTCCGTCAGTGGGGTAGTATCACTCCAGGTCATCCTGAGGCAGATGTGATGCATGGTGTTGAGAATACTTCGGGTCCACTCGGTCAGGGACATGCTATGGCTCTTGGAGCTGCTATTGCCGAGCGTTTTATGGTTGCTCGTTTTGGCGAGTGGATGGCGCATAAGACTTATGCTTTTGTCTCGGATGGTGCTATTCAGGAGGAGATTTCTCAGGGCGTAGGTCGTATAGCAGGTCATTTGGGGTTGGCAAACTTTATCATGTATTATGACTCGAACAATGTCCAGCTTTCGACTAAGGTAGATGAGGTCGATGGCGAGGATGTTGCGGCAAAGTATAAGGCATGGGGCTGGCATGTAATAGAGGCTAATGCTCATGATGTAGATGAGTTGCGTAAGGCGCTTATCGAGGCTAATGCTCAGACTCAGAAGCCAACTCTTATCATCGGTCATTCGATTATGGCCAAGGGTGCTTGCGGTGCCGATGGCGAGAGCTTCGAGGGTAAGGTTTCGACTCATGGTCAGCCATTGTCAGGTGCTGGAGCGGATTTGGCTGCTACGGTGACAAATTTGGGTGGCGATGCAGAGAATCCATTCCAGACTTTCGCTGAGACAGCAGAGATTTATGCCGCTCGCCGCGAGGAGCTCAAGGCTTGGGCTACGGAGATTAAGGCTCAGGAGGCTGAGTGGCGTTCTCAGAATAAGGAGCTTTCTCGTAAGTTGAATCGCTTCCTATCGGGTGAGATTCCTGAGATTGATTACAATAAGGTGGAGATGAAGGCAGATGTTGCTACACGTGCGGCATCGGCTACCATGCTCGGTGTGTATGCCGAGAAGATTGAGAATATGATCGTGGCTTCGGCAGACCTTAGTAATTCGGATAAGACAGATGGTTTCTTGAAGAAGACCAAGGCCTTTGAGAAGGGTGATTTTACAGGTCAGTTCTTCCAAGCGGGTGTTGCTGAGCTTACCATGGCATGTATCATGAATGGTATGGCTTTGCATGGTGGTGTCATCCCTGCTTGTGGTACATTCTTCGTATTCTCTGATTATATGAAGCCAGCGATCCGTTTGTCGGCTTTGATGCGTCTGAAGGTGATTTATATCTGGACTCATGACTCATTCCGCGTGGGCGAGGATGGCCCTACCCATCAGCCAATCGAGCATGAGGCTCAGATCAGATTGATGGAGCAGTTGCGTAACCATCAGGGCGAGCGTTCTATGGTGGTGTTGCGTCCAGCCGATGCAGAGGAGACTTTGGTTGCATGGCAGATTGCTATGGCTGAGAAGCGTCCTGTAGGTTTGATCTTCTCTCGTCAGAATGTGAAGAATCTTCCAGCACTCAGCTGCTCACGCCGCGAGGAGGCTAAGCAGGCTCAGAAGGGTGCATATATCGTGATGGATGCTGCTAAGGCTCAGGTGGTTTTGATAGCATCAGGTTCTGAGGTATCGACTCTTGTCGAGGGAGCAGAGCTTTTGCGTCAGGAGGGTATCGCAGTGCGTGTGGTGAGCGTTCCAAGTGAGGGCTTGTTCCGCGATCAGCCTAAATCATATCAAGATTCTGTATTGTTGAAAGATGTTCCTCGTTATGGTTTGACTGCAGGACTCTCGATTACGCTTCGAGGCCTTGTAGGTGATGAGGGCAAGATACATAGTTTGGATCATTTCGGCTACTCAGCTCCGTTTAAGGTGTTGGATGAGAAGTTCGGTTATAATGGCCAAACTGTTTATGAAGAGGCTAAGGCTCTGATTAAAGGATAAAACATCTAAAGCGAGCGAGTTGCAATAGCGATTCGCTCGTTTGGAATATATAACTCAAGGAGGGAAGAATGGAGAATAAGGTTAAGTTGCAGGATCGTACCTTTAAGGTGATGATCTCGGCGGAGCAGATAGATAAGGCCGTGGCAGAGGTTGCCTCTAAGTTGAATGAGCGATATGCTGGCAAGCAGCCGATTATTGTCGGTGTGTTGAGCGGATCGGTACTTTTTATGAGTGATCTGGTGCGTAAGATTGAGTTTAACAGCGAGTTATCGTTCGTTAAGTTATCTTCTTACGAAGGCACCCAATCAACGGGTAAGGTACGCATGGATTTAGGCTTGAGCGTTGATGTCAAAGATAGAGATGTAATTATCGTAGAGGATATCGTAGAGACAGGCCATAGTATGAAACATCTGTTGGATTATCTTGCCGATTTTGAGCCTCGCAGCGTAGCGATTTGTACTCTTTTCTTTAAGCCTGAAAAGTTTCAATATGACTATCCAATTGAGTATGTGGCTTTGCCTATTGGTAATGAGTTTATAGTGGGTTATGGTCTGGATTACAACCAATTAGGCCGTAATCTGAAGGATATATATGTCGTAGAGCCTTAGTTGGTGCTTAGTTATTTATGGGCGTATAGTGGGCTGATTTATATAAGGGGAGATTTTAGTATGGCTTCAAATTTTAGCAAGCGAGTGTGGCAAATCTTGACTGCGGTAATCATAGTATATACCGTAGCCTTGACCGCGCGTAATCTCTTCCGAGTGATAAAGATTCAGAGCCGTATCTCTTTGTTGGAAGATCAGAAAGACTTTTTCCAGCAGCGTATCAGCGAAGATAGTACCCTTTTGGAAAGATTGAATTATGATGAGTATCTTGAGCAATACGCCAGAGAGAAATTTCATATGCAACGCCCTAATGAGTATATCTATATCCTTGAAGATTGATTTTGGGCGTTGGACGATATAAAAATGGGCGTTACAGTATTAAGTAACGCCCATTTTGTCTGTATCTGCAGTCTTTAGATTATGTTACTAAGCATCGGGAAGATGTGCAGTAGTGCATCTATCACATCTTTGCGTTTGGCATCCTCCTTGAGTATAATCAATACCGTATTGTCGCCAGCTATAGTGCCAAGGATTGATGGGCAGTCGAGGTTGTCGATAGGTACCGATATAGCACTTGCGTAGCCTGATTTGGTCTTCAATACGCCCAAATTACCTGAGAATGTAAGGCCTGTGATATTGTCCGATATGTTGGACGTTTTTCTTATAAACCTTATCCAATATTTCATTCCACTCTTCAACTGAAATGTGGCCTTTATTTGGAATTAAATTATCAAGTGATGCTTCGGTAAC
>JAFOZN010000118.1 GCA_017391185.1 Alistipes sp.
ATACCTCACACTACGGCTCTTCGGCTACCGAGCGTAAGGTCTATGTGGGTAAGATTACCAACTTCTTCAAGAAGATCTCCGTGGCCGAAATTTTGGTCGAGTCGGCATCACTCAACGAGGGTGATTCGCTCCTGTTTATGGGTGAGACTACGGGTGTGAAGGAGTGCGTGGCCGAGAATATCGTTTTGCAGGAGCAGGTTGTAAAGCAGGTCAGCAAGGGCACCTACTGCTCGATGAAGGTAGATAGCGTGCTACGCCGAGGAGATAAACTCTACAAGATGGTGCCTGCCGATCATGAAGATGTACCTAAATACTAAAACAGATAAAGTAAAAACTTAAAACTAAATAAAACTATGTTTACAGCAGAAATATATGCTCAGCGCCGTGCCGAGCTTTGTCGCCGAGTAGGTGATGGTTTGATTCTTTTGCCTGGTAATGTCGAGGCGCCGTTTAACTATCCAAACAACACTTATGCCTTCCGTCAGGACTCTACATTCCTCTACTACTTCGGTCAGAATGTACCTTCGCTGGTGGGTGTGATTGATGCCTCTACGGGCGAGGCTACGCTCTATGGTGATGACTTTACGGTGGAGGATATCATCTGGATGGGACCTCAGGCTACTATCGAGGATTTGGCTTTGCAGGTGGGTGTTGCTAAGTCTAAGCCTATGGCGGCTTTGGCGGCAGATCTGCAGATTGCTATCACTCTTGGCCGCAGGGTACACTACTTGCCTCCATATAGAGGTTTGACTAAGCTCCAGCTCTCGGATCTTTTGGGTATCAAGCCAGAGATGTTGCACGCTCGTAAGTCGTGGGATTTGATCTTTGCCGTAGCCGAGATGCGCGAGAAGAAGTCGGCAGAGGAGATTGCCGCTTTGGAGGAGGCTTTCGAGATTGGCTATCAGATGCATACAGCAGCCATGCTCCATACCAAGGCTGGTCGCACGGAGCATCAGGTTGCAGGTATCGTAGGCGGTAAAGCTTTGGAGTATGGTACAGGCGTTTCGTTCCACACTATCCTCTCTCAGCATGGTGAGGTGCTTCACAACCACGACCACTCTGGTATCTTGACCGATGGTCGCCTGTTGTTGTGCGATGCTGGTGGCGAGCATGTCAATGGATATGTTTCGGATCATACTCGTACCTTCCCCGTGAGCGGAAAGTTCACTCAGAAGCAGAAGGATATCTATAACATCGTGCTTAAGGCTCATGATGATGCTGCGGCGGCACTTCGCCCTGGTATGATGTATATGGAGCTTTCTGACGTAGCTCAGCGTACATTACTTTCGGGCTTGAAGGATTTGGATCTGGTGCGTGGCTCTGTGGAGGATGCTATGGCAGCGGGTGCAGGCTATCTCTTCATGCCTCATGGCTTGGGACACGGTATTGGTCTTGATGTACACGATTGCGAGAACTTCGGGGAGCGTAGTTTCGATATGTCGGAGGTTGAGGAGCGTTTGAAGGCTTCGGCAACATGTATCAAGCGTCAGTATTGGCGTCTGATGCCAGGTACAGTCCTCTCTGACGAGCCAGGTATCTACTTCGTGCCAGCGTTGATCGACAAGTTGGAGGCTGAAGGCAAATATAAGGGCATCGTAAATTACGAGAAGCTCAAGGAGTATCGTGATTTCGGCGGTATTCGCTTGGAGGATGATTTGGTTGTTACCGAGACCTCAGGTCGAGTTATTGGCAACAAGCAGATTCCTATCACGGTAGAGGATGTCGAGGCTATTGTCGGCAAGGCGTAATCATCTTAGAAAATATAACCACATGCAAAGGCTTTTTCTCTTCCCTACGCAAGAGGAGGCTCAGGCTCTGCTAAAATGCTGGCCCGATGCCCCATACCGCATAATCGGTGTGGGGCTGGCCGAGGCTGCAGCAGGTGCGGTGCGTGCCATTACGGAGTGTGGTGCGCAGAGTGTTGTCCTGTGCGGAGTGGCAGGAGCTATGGGCGAGGAGATAGTTGTGGGGCAGGTCGTGGAGGTTGTTGAGGATCGTGTGGCGGGATTGCCTGAGCGATTTTCTCGTATCTATACATCTGAGCCTAAAACTAATTATCAGGCAGTCGCTTCGCTCTCGGTCAGCCATAGCGAGGATGGATACCTGTATAGCGACATAGATTCGCCCTATCCCCTCATCGAACAGATGGAGGGTGCTTCGGTGAGTGCCGTTGCTGAGCAGTTGGGAGTGGAGTTTTTACATCTTAGAGCCATCTCCAACCGTGTGGGTGATCCTTTTGCCATGTGGGAGATTGGTAAGGCGTGCGAGGCTTTGGCTGAGGCCCTAACCAAACTATAACACCCAAAAATCCTAACCCTATGAAGAAATTTAAACTCTTTTCGTTGGCACTGATCTTTGCCATGTCTCTGTCGTTTTTGAGCGCAGAGGCTAAAACACAAAGTTCAATCCGTGCTGTGGATTTACGTTGCGAATATGCCACCGATCCGCTTATAGATATTGCTGCGCCACGACTTTCGTGGATCAACTCCAACCTCTCTCAGGCGCGTGGTGTGGAGCAGACAGCTTATCGTGTGAGGGTTGCAACCTCGCCCGAAGGGTTCGATAATCCCGTGTGGGATAGTGGCAAGGTACTCTCTAAAGAGTCGGCCTTTGTTGAGTATCGAGGCTCAAAACTCCTCTCGCGCACATCTTATTGGTGGCAGGTGATGGTATGGGACGAAAAGGGTAGGGCCTCAGAGTGGTCCGATACGGCACATTGGCATATGGGAATCCTCTCGGAGGATGAGTGGAAAGGTAAATGGATCGGAGCGCCATGGCAGGGCGAAGAGTCTTACGATGTGATGGGTAGCATGGAGTTTCTTCCTGCTCCGCTTCTGCGTAAGGAGTTTAAGATCGAGAAGCCCATCAAGCAGGCTCGCTACTATGGTACGGGTTTGGGTTATCACGAACTCTATATCAACGGCAAGCGCGTGGGAGAAGATTACTTCTCGCCCAATCAGACCAACTATGATCGCCGCCCCAATCTGGTAAATCGCGGTATTGTGGTGGCTGATCCGTTTGAGGAGTACACGGTGATGTATCTCTCACACGATCTCAAGGAGTTACTCTCCGAGGGCGAGAATGCTATCGGAGTAATCTTGGGTAACGGCTTCTATGATATCACTACCCATTGGGTGCAGGGTTATGGTACACCTCGATTCATTGGACAAATCGAGATTCTATATGAGGATGGCACAACCCAGATCATCTCTTCCGATGAGTCGTGGCGAGCGGAGCGCAGTGCCATCGTGAGCGATCAGATATATTATGGCGAGCACTACGATGCTCGCTTGGAGCATGACGGTTGGGCTACAGCGGCCTATGACGATTCGGCGTGGGCGAAGGTAGCGTTGAGAGGTGCCCCATGCGGTAAACTTATCCCTCAGAATGGCCCTGCGGATCGTATCACCGAGCGTTTTGCTCCCGTAGAGTTTGAAAAGCGCGAAGACGGTATCTATAAAATAAAATTCCCTGTCGAGGTGTCGGGATGGGTGGCTCTGAAGAATATCAAGGCTCAGAAGGGGCAGCGAATCGACATCAAATATCTGAGCGAATCCCCTGGTAATGGCTCCAATAGCTATACGGCCAAGGGTACGGGCGATGAGTCCTATCATGCGCGATTTACTTGGTTTGTATTCTCGGAGGTGGAGATTTCGGGTATAGATAATCTCTCGGCCGAGCAGGTTGAGGCTCACGCTGTGAATTCAGATGTCGAGCCTGCGGGTAAGTTCGAGACCTCTAACGAATTGATAAACAAGATAAACGAGATCTGGCAACGTAGCCAGTTAGACAATATGCACGGCTCTGTGGCCAGCGATTGTCCTCATCGTGAGCGTTCGGCCTATACGGGCGATGCGCAGGTGGCTTGTGTGACGGTGATGCATAATTTTGCCACTCAGACCTTCTACAACAAGTGGATCAGAGATATGCGTGGTGCGCAGACTGCCGATGGCTATATCCCTAATGGTGCGCCATGGCAACCGGGTTGCGGTGGTGGTGTAGGTTGGGGTGCTGCTATCGAGATTATCCCTTGGGAGTTCTACCGCCATTATGGTGACCGCCGAGTCTTGGAACAGAACTTCGATGCCATGTGTCGCCACGTGCGTTGGATGACTACTTGGGTAAATGAGAAGGGACTCATGCTCATGCAAGATCCGCAGGAGTGGAAGAATCTGGGCGATTGGTTGCCTCCACGTCAGTTGCCACCTGCCGAGTTGGTACATACCTTCTTCTTGGTGCATTGTGCTGATATTGTGGTGCGTACGGCTCATACATTGGGGCTCAATGCCGAGGCTAAGGAGTTCGCTACGATCCGAGATAAGGCTGCGGAGGCATTCCATCGAGAGTTGTACGATCCCGCTACGGGCTCTTATGGCAAATTTGGTAGCAATGTTATGGCTCTTAAGTTGGGCGTGCCTGCCGAGCGTAAGGCTAAGGTGGTGAAGGCCCTCAGAGATAATATAGCCGAGGTAAATGACCATCTCGATACGGGTATCGTGGGTACACGCTATTTGTGCGAGATTTTGGTGGAGAATGGTCTGGAGGATTTGGCATACAAGATTATCAACCAGCGCGACTTCCCATCCTTTGGTTGGTGGATTGAGCAGGGTGCGACCACCACTTGGGAGCAGTGGGATGGTGGCAACTCGCGCAACCACCCGATGTTTGGCGGTGGTATAGGTTGGTTCTATCGCGATTTGGCGGGTTTGGAGGCTACAGATGCGGGTTATCGCTCGTTTGAGGTGCGTCCTGTCTTGCCAGAGGGGTTGGAGTGGGTACGCTACTCACACAATACAACCTATGGAGAGATAGATATCAAGTGGCAACGCAAGGCCGAAGATTTTACCCTTTCGTGTGTAGTGCCTGTGGGTTCTACTGCTACCATCTGGGTGCCTTTCAGCGGCGCGGAGCCAAAGGTTAAGTTGGATAAAAATATGATTTTCAAGGGTGTGCGCGATGGCTATGCACTCTATAAGGTCAAGTCGGGAAGTTATACCTTCTCCTCAAAATTGTAATCCCTATGCCTACTTTTAAACTCTCAATCTCGCCTTGCCCCAACGACACCTTCATGTTTCACGCCATGCTTCATGGCTTGGTAGATACCGAGGGGTTGAACTTCGAAGTGGAGTACCACGATATAGAGGAACTCAACGCTGGTGTGCTTGGTCAAGGGGCGGACGTTAGTAAGATAAGTTGCGCTGTGCTGCCAGCAATAAGTGAGCATTATCTACTCTTGGATAGTGGTGCTGCTTTGGGCCGAGGTAATGGACCTCTGTTGGTGCGCCGTAAGGGTGAGTCGGGGGAGTTAAAACATATTCTTGTCCCCGGTGAACATACTACGGCCAATGCCTTGATTGGTAGATTGTTTCCTGAGATCGAAGGGCGTGAGCCACGTCTTTTCTCTGAGATTGCTGAGTCCGTGGAGCGAGGCGATGCCGATGGCGGAGTCTTGATCCATGAAGGCAGATTCGTCTATCAGCGTAGAAATCTTGAGCTGGTGGCGGATCTTGGTTTGGAGTGGGAGCGTAAAACATCATTGCCATTGCCATTGGGCGGGATTGTGATTCGCAAGGAGTTGGAGGCGTATAGCCCACAAGTGGAGCGAATCCTCAGACGTAGTATAGAGTATGCCTTCGAGCATCCGATGGCTTCGCGCGAGTATGTCAAGGCTCATGCCCAAGAGATGGAAGATGATGTGATAGATAAGCATATCGCGCTATTTGTCAACGACTTCTCGCTTTCGCTTGGCGCAGAAGGACACAGAGCTGTGGAGTTGCTTACAGGTGTAGAAATTTAAAATTCAAAATTCAAAATTAATAAATATAGGCTGTCCTTTCGGGAACAGCCTATAAGAAGCCACCCCTGCAGCCGCAGGAGAAGCAGAAAGCTCATCCCTAAGCAGGTCAACGTTAGTGGTTCTGTCCTGAGGAAGAATCTGCAAGGCGTTAACCAATGCGTTAATAACGTAGGCGGGTAACTGCTCGGCAAATTTGCCGGGAATCATTAATTTATCGTTAGTAAGTCTTGAAGCGGCACTGATGGGTGTACTGCCGATAAGGGTTCTGTAAAGAACGGCGGCAAAAGCGTAAACGTCGGTATAAGTACCTAAGCTTCCGCTAAGGCCA
>JAFOZN010000119.1 GCA_017391185.1 Alistipes sp.
GACCATGCGTTATGGTGTGCCACAGAGTCGCATATCGCTTATTACGGGTCCATCACACGCCGAGGAGGTGGGTTTGCATCGCCTTTCGTATCTTACCGCGGTATGTCGCGATAAGGATGTGAGGCGTAGAGTTGTAGAGATGTTTTCGCGCCCCTATATTGTGGTCAGCGAATCGGAGGAGTTGGATGGCGTGGAGTACGCATCGATTATGAAGAATATATACGCCATTGCGGTGGGCATGGCTGTCGGATTGGGTTATGGCGATAACTTTGTGGCGGTCTTGATTTCGAATTGTGCTGCCGAGATGAGCCGTTTCTTTGCCTCGTTTGGTAGCGCGAAGCATAGGGTGCTGGCTTCGGCATCGTTGGGCGATCTGCTGGTGACGTGCTACTCGAATTATAGTCGTAATCGCCGTTTCGGTCTTCTCATTGGTCGAGGATGTACGGTCAAGAGTGCCATGAATGAGATGACGATGGTGGCTGAGGGTTATTATGCCGCCAAGTGTATTCGCTACACCTCGCTCGATAAGCAGTTGGAGTTGCCTATAGCCGATATGGTCTATAACGTACTATATAATAATGCATCGGCTCGCCGAGCCATGCGCGAATTAAGCAAGAGATTGATTTAACGAACATAAACTTTAAAATTCTTTTAAACAATGAGTTTGATGAAATTGGAAGTTGCCAAGTCTGGTGTTGTGATCAGCGAGGCAATGAAGGCTCAGGCGCAGAAGGCTAATGAGCTTTTGCACTCTGGTGAGGGCGCAGGTAATGACTTTTTGGGTTGGGTAAACCTCCCATCTTCTATTGATGCTGAGCAGATCGCCTCTATCGAGGCTGCAGCTCAGAAGTTGCGCCAGAAGGCAGAGGTGGTAATCTGCATCGGTATCGGTGGTTCATACCTTGGTGCTAAGGCTGTATTGGAGGCTATGAGCAACTCTTTCGAGTTCCTCAAGAAGAAGCACGAGAATCCTACTGTAGTATTTGCAGGTCAGAACATTTCTGAGGATTATACACACGAGTTGTTGGAGGCTACAAAGGAGTACTCTGTTGCAGCTATCGTGATCTCTAAGTCAGGTACTACTACAGAGCCAGCTATCGCTTTCCGCCTTATCAAGGCTGAGTTGGAGAAGCGTTATGGCAAGGCTGAGGCTGCAGAGCGTATCGTAGCTATCACAGATAAGGCACGGGGTGCACTCAAGACTTTGGCTACTCAGGAGGGTTATCCTACATTCGTTATTCCAGATGACGTAGGTGGTCGTTTCTCGGTTCTTACTCCAGTAGGTTTGTTGCCATTGGCTGTAGCTGGTGTTGATATCAAGGCTTTGGTTGCAGGTGCTCAGGCTATGGAGAAGGCTACAGCAGCAGACGTAGCTGTTGAGGATAACTTGGCTGCTCAGTATGCTATCGTACGTAACGAGCTCTACAAGGCAGGCAAGAAGGTTGAGATCTTGGGTTCTTACGAGCCTAAGTTGCAGTATGTTGCCGAGTGGTGGAAGCAGCTCTATGGTGAGTCAGAGGGTAAGGATGGTTTGGGTATCTTCCCAGCAAGCGTTACTTTGACTGCCGACCTTCACTCTATGGGTCAGTACATTCAGGAGGGTGAGCGCACACTCTTCGAGACTATCATCTCTGTTGCTGAGGCTAAGCACACAGTGAAGGTTGAGGCTGAGGAGGCTAATCTCGATGGTTTGAACTTCCTCGCTGGCAAGCGCATCTCTGAGATCAATAAGATGGCTGAGCTTGGCGTACAGCTCGCTCACATTGATGGTGGTGTGCCACAGCTCCGCATCGAGATCCCTGCAATCAACGAGCAGGCTTTGGGTGAGCTCATCTACTTCTTCGAGAAGGCTTGCGGTATCAGCGGTTATATCCTCGGCGTAAACCCATTCAACCAGCCAGGTGTTGAGGCTTACAAGAAGAATATGTTTGCTCTTCTCGACAAGCCAGGTTATGAGGAGGAGTCAAAGGCTATTAAGGCTCGCTTGTAAGAAAAAAGAGAATAACGAGGCTATTTCTGCGTTATGCTTGCCATCGAAATCCTCATTTACTGAGCGTAAACTGCGGTTTCTCAGGCTGCGCAGGCCTAAAAATATCTCTCGTTATTTCCTTTTTGGAAGTTGAAGGTGCGACAAACCTTAAAATAACCTCAATAAACCACTTTTTCTGTGGTGAAGAGGCCTTGAAGGTCTTTGTTCTTCAGCTTTAAAGATTTAAATAAATAAAAATGCTCCCGTTATCAAATTTGATAGCGGGAGCGTTTTTTGTTATGCTCGGATGTGGTTATTGCATACGATCCGAAAGCATCTTGATCCAGTAGCCACCTACCACCGAGCGGGCGCGGAAGCCTACGTGAGTCTTAGAATCGGTGTTGTACCAATCGCTCATAGGGATGCGATCTGTAGTCTCTGAATAGAACTTATGCATAGGGTCGATAAACTTCTCGAATGTAGCCTTGTCGGGCGACATTGTTGCCGACCAGATGATCCAGTCTGACTTGGTGTAACCCTTGCGGCAATCGAGTGGCAGACCATACTCGTTCTGCTTAGTCAGATAGTAAGGGATCTCCTTGGCTGCGATATCCTCATCGAATACGTTGTAGCCCAAAATCTTATCCCATACGAGGTTATACTTCTGGCTCCATGTGTCACCCTCGTTGAAGGTCAGGCGATAGTGGTCGCCCTGCTCAGCCATTTGCTTCCAAGCTGCAGCCATCTCCTTAGCCTTAGCGGTGTATTTCTGGGCAATGTCGTTCTTGCCCGCCATCTTTGCCAAGTCGCCATAAGCTGCGATACCCTCTATGGCCTTGATAGCAAGGTTGGCATTACGTGCCCAGTGACCTGCGAAGTCATCCGTACAGAGCTGGTTCTCTGGATCGCCACCGTGCTCTACAAGGTAGTCGGTCCATGTGGTGAGTACATCCCAATGCTTGAGCGCATAGTCGGCCTTACCCTCGATCTGACAGATAGCACCTGTGAGCACAAGCATATTACCACACTCCTCGACTGGCATATCGCCACCATAGGTCTGACCGTTGGCGTGAGGATATGTACCTACGTCATGCGCAGCAAAAGGCTTAGTCCACTTGCCACTCTCCGAGTAATAGAATATATGGTTCAATAGACCCTTAGCAAACTCAGGATTGTAATATAGGAATAGCGGAGCCGAAGGGTATGTTACATCCACCGTACCGATAGAGCCGTTAGAGAAGTTCTCCTTCGAGAGCCAAGCCATCTCGCCCTCTGGAGTCTCGACCAATTTGTGAGCCGAAATAGCCTGACGATATGCCAAGGCGCAAAGCTCTGCATATTTCTTACCTCCAGACTTTGTAGCATCGGCCATGAGTTTGTTGTCAAACTTCTCGCAACGCTTCATCAACTCGTCATACTCTGCCGCAGCCAAGTCGAGCATGTCGTTGTAGGTCTTGTCACCTCGGCGATTCCAATATGGGAAGAGGTCGCGGTTGAAATAGCGGATAGAGTAGTAGTCATCGTATCCTACCATCAGATAACCACTCTTTGTGCTCTGGCTTACCTCGCCCAACATGGTCGAGATAGAGATCCACTCGCCCAAGGTCTTGCTGATGAGCTTGCCGTATGAGGCAAAGTCGTTACGCATAACCAGAGGATCACCCATAGTGAAGGTGTTGTTCTCATCGGCTGAGATAGCCATATTGAACTGTCCCCAATCGATACGTACGTCATCACCCTTGCGGCCCAAAATCTTCTGCTCCAGACATTGATTCGATACCACCAAATGATTCTCGGTATAGTATCTTGTTGTGGCACTCTTCTGGTCAGGCGTGTTGCGAGACCAGTTAGGACCTGCCTCGAAATATAGCTCTACGTTGTGAGTCTTGCCATCGTTGGCGGTGACATCGTAGCTGACGTAGTTTATTGGACGTGATACCAAATCGGGATCCTCCAAAAGCAATGGAGCTGTAAAGGTGAGCTTCAGATCAACCTCGCCACATGCGAAATTGTAGATGGTGCGTGTAGCCTGTACATCTACCGAGAGTTGCTTGGCTGTCTGTCCCATCTTCTGAGCATCGAATGCTTGGGCATAGAGTCCCAAATCGACCAAAGCTCCGCCAGTGCGATTCTCGCAATGTGCTGCCAAGACAACCTTGCCATCCTTAGCCGTAGAGGCCAATGCTGCAGGAATCTCAATCCAGCGATCGTTCATCCACTCATAAGGTGTAGAGACAATCTGCTCGCCGTTGAAGTAGAGCTGGAAGGTGTCATCGTGAGAATACTTCACAAAGAGCTTATTCTCCTTGAGTAGATTAGGATCGAACTCAATCGTGCGGCGTACCCAGATGTCGTGACTATTCCATGCGGTGTTGTGGTTAGGCTGCTCTGGTGTGCCGAAAGATGCCTTACCACGTTTCCAAGAGCGATCGTTGAAATCCTTGTTCTGCCAACCATTCTTAGGCTCTGAGAAGGTGTATGCGCCCTCCCAATCCTGCTCGTAAGAGATTGGGGCGATGCCCTGCATCGGGATCTCCTCCTGACCCATAAAACGATAGAGCTTGCCATCTACTCTGGCCACACCCATAAACTGGAAATCCTTACCAGTCCAGTGCTTGACTTGTGAGTCGTAGAGATTGTCTGTAGTTGACCACGCACTTGTGTAGGGGTCAATGGTGATAAGAGGGTAGGCTGGAGCACGCAAAGTGTTGGTGATGTGCTCGCCACTACCACAGCTGACCATTGTCAAAGAGACAAATAGTGTCAATAAAAGAGATAGTTTTCTTATCATAGATATCAAATTTTAGATGTTTTCCTCAATTAATGCACACAAATATATATAAATTATGACTTTTTGCCTATTTTTGCTCTCAATATTGGAAATAATTACACTAAGCTATGATAAAGAAGATGCTTTTGATGGGGCTTATGTGCCTCTCGCTCTTTTCGGCCAGAGCCGATGAGGGTATGTGGTTGCCAAGTTTGATAGGTGATCGTATTAAGGATATGAAGCAGAAGGGCTTTAAGCTCTCGGCTGAGGATATCTACTCGATAAACAAGGCTTCGCTCAAGGATGCAGTGATGATCTTTGGCGGAGGTTGTACGGGAGAATTCGTATCGGCTGAAGGTCTGCTTTTGACCAACCACCATTGCGGTTATGGTTCTATCCAGCAGCTCTCTTCGGTGGAGCATGACTATCTGACCAATGGTTTCTGGGCGATGTCTCGCTCGGAGGAGTTGCCTGTGCCAGGTCTTTCGATCAGTATCTTGGTTAGAATGGAGGATGTGACCGAGCGTTTGGCTGCGGGTGAGAAGGCCGTAGATATCATTAAAGAGGCTACTTCGGAGAAGGGCTATCGTGCCGATATCCAGCAGATGTATTATGGTAATCAGCAGTTCTTGTTTGTGTATGAGAAGTTTACTGATGTCCGTCTGGTAGGCGCGCCACCTTCATCTATCGGTAAGTTTGGTGGTGATACCGACAACTGGATTTGGCCACGTCATACGGGCGATTTCTCTGTTTTCCGTGTATATGCTGGTCAGGATAACAAGCCTGCGGAGTACTCAAAGGAGAATAAGCCATATCAGCCAAAGCGTCACTTCCCTATCTCTACAAAGGGTGTCAAGGAGGGTGACTTTACCATGATCTACGGTTTCCCAGGCAACACTCAGGAGTATGTCACTTCGGACGCCGTGGAGTATGTTGCCGAGGTGTCGGATCCTATGAAGATTGCTTTGCGTACCAAGCGTTTGGATATAATCTCTGCCGAGCAGGCAAAGAGTGCCGAGGTGCGTATTGCCTATGCCGCTATCCACGCCAGCATCGCCAATGCTTGGAAGAAGTGGCAGGGCGAGGTGTTGGGCTTGCGCCGTTTGGGTACAGCCGATAAGAAGCGTGCCTATGAGCAGGAGTTCCAGAAGTGGGCTAACGATAAGTCAGAGTATAAGAATTTGCTCCCTTCGATCCATGATGCTTATGATAAAGTCAAGGGTGGATACTATGTGCGTGAGCTTTATAATGAGTCGGTAGGTGCAATCAACGCCTTGAGCTATGCTCGTGCGGTGGCTCGCGCCAAGGACGATGAGGCAGTGAAGACTACTCAGGAGCGTTTCTTGAAGAGCTATAATCAGACCATAGATCAGGCTATTGCGCGTGAGATGATGGCAGAGTTTATCGCTCGTATGCCTCAGGGACAAGTGCCAGCAGAGCTAATCGCAGCGGTAGAGAAGCATGGTTCGGCAGAGAAGTTTGTCGATTGGTTGTATGCTTCGACCAAGTTGCTCGGCTCGGAGCCTGTATCGTTGGAGCAGGCAAAGGCTGATCCTATGGCTCAGTGCGCTGCGTGGTTCCAGCCTATCATTGCCGAGAATCCTAAGTATGCTTATCGCAACCTAAGCAATGTACCAGAGGTGGAGCAGTGGTATCGCCCATATATGCGTGCCTTGCGTGAGTGGGACAAGGAGCGTGCATTCTATCCCGATGCAAACTTCACCCTGCGTGTGGCTTATGGCTCGGTGGCAGGTTATGAGTATGCCGATGCAACATACCATCACCCTGTATCGACTATTGACGGAATCATCGAGAAGGATAATCCAGAGATCTACGACTACAATATCCCTCAGCGTCTGAGAGATATCTATGCCCAGAAGGATTATGGTCGTTGGGGTGTGAAGGTTGGCGGACGTTATAGCGTACCAGTCTGCTTCTTGGCTACAAACCACACTTCGGGAGGTAATTCAGGTTCGCCTGTTATCAATGGCAAGGGTGAGTTGATCGGTATCAATTTCGACCGCACATGGCTCTCTACAATGAGCGATGTGGAGTTTGATCCTTCGATTTGTCGTAATATCTCGGTGGATATCCGCTATGTGCTCTTTACTATCGACCGTATCGGCGGGGCAGGATATTTGCTCGATGAGATGACGCTCAAGTAGAGGGTTGTTTAGTGATAAAATTGTTAGAGGCGTATGTTCTGAGAAGAATATGCGCCTTAGCTAATTAGATATAAAAATGTTCGAATCGCTATTTCTTTCGCACTCGGCACTACAGGCTGTGGTGGTGATCTCGTTGATCTCTGCCATAGGACTTATCTTCGGTAAGTTGCGCTTGTGGGGAATCTCGCTCGGTGTGACATTTGTATTTTTTGCGGGTATCATGGCGGGGCACTTTGGCTTGACGATTGATCCCAAGATGTTGCTCTTTGCTGAGAATTTCGGCTTGGTGTTGTTTGTCTATGCGTTGGGCTTACAGGTCGGCCCAGGTTTTATGAGTGCCTTTCGCGAGGGGGGTGTTAAACTCAATGCGCTGGCTGGAGTTGTCATCTTGCTCGGTACGGCTATGGCTATCGGCTTCAGCTTTGCTTTCGATTTGCCGTTGTCGGAGATGATGGGTGTTTTGTGCGGTGCTACGACAAATACCCCTGCTTTGGGTGCTTCGCAGCAGACCTTGGCGCAGATGGGATTGCCTACGACAGATCCTGCGTTGAGCTGTGCTGTGACCTATCCTTTGGGTGTGGTGGGTGTGATTATCGCTATCTTGGTGATGCGTAAATTGTGGGTGCGCGAGAGAGATCTTGCTGGGCCTAACGAGGAGCATGTCAATAATACATTCATCGCTACACTACAAGTTCAGAATCCAGGAGTTTTCGGTAAGGATATGCATACCATCGCTACGCTTACCCATGTGCCGTTTGTGATTTCACGCCTGTGGCGTGGCGGTGAGGTGATTTTGCCATCGAATGATACCCATCTTCAAGAGGGAGACAGAGTGATGGTCATAGCTTCGCGTAGAGATGTCGATACTCTGGAGGCGATGATTGGTCGCAGGGAGAGTATAGATTGGAACCGCGATAATGTCGATTGGAATGCGCTGGATAGCAAACTCATCTCGCGCCGAATAATCATCACGCGTGCCGATATCAATGGTCGCACACTCGGCTCGTTGCATCTGCGCAACAGTTATGGTGTGAATATCAGCCGAATATATCGTGGCGATATGTCTCTGTTGGCGACACCCGATTTGCGTTTGCAGGTAGGAGATTGTGTTGTCGTGGTGGGTGGCGAGAGAGCGTTGCTCAAGATTGAGAAGGTGTTGGGTAATGCCGAGAAGGAGCTCAATGAGCCAAACCTTACATCTATATATATAGGTCTGGTCTTGGGTTTGGTGCTGGGTGCTGTGCCTATATCATTCCCTGGTATCAGTTTCCCTGTCAAGTTGGGCTTGGCGGGAGGTCCGATTATTGTCGGCATACTGATAGGTATCTATGGATCTCGTTTCCATCTGGTTACATATACCACCCGTAGTGCAAACCTTATGCTTCGAGGTTTTGGTCTTTCGCTCTACTTGGCTTGTTTGGGCCTCAGCTCTGGAGGCGATTTCTTTGAGTCGGCGATTAGTGTGACGGGAGCTTTATGGGTAGGTTTGGGATTTTTGATTACCCTCTTGCCTGTGGTGGTGGTTGGATTGGCTTCGATGCGTATCTTTGGGGTGGATTTCGCTACTGTGTGCGGTATGTTGTGCGGCTCGATGGCAAATCCTATGGCTCTGAACTATGCCAACGATACGCTCGAAGGCGACCATGCTTCGGTGGCATACGCTACGGTATATCCGCTCTCGATGTTCCTCAGAGTGATACTCGCTCAGGTGGTATTGATGCTGTTTTTGTAGAAAATATAGATTTTTTTACATTTTTAGCCTAAAAATTTTGCAGTTTATAAAATAGTGGCTATATTTGCACACCTTTTCGGCGGAGCATCATCCGCCACGAGTGAAGAGGCCCAGGTGGTGAAATTGGTAGACACGCTACTTTGAGGGGGTAGTGAGCATTAGCTCGTGCAAGTTCGAGTCTTGTCCTGGGCACAAAAAAGAGAGTCGTTTGACTCTCTTTTTTTATGCCCATTTGGCAACGATATTTATTTACTCTTCCATCTTGCTGAGGCAATCGAGCGGGCGGGGAGTGTGAGAGTAAATTCGCGTTTGGAATCTTTCACTACGATATCCTTCTGCTCTTTGTTGTGGTTGGCTGCGATGATAGCCAGCGAGGAGTCGGGATTGACGAATGCTGCCATCTCAACACCTTCGGGGAGAGAACTCTCTACATCTATCGCCCACGCATCGGGCATAATTAC
>JAFOZN010000120.1 GCA_017391185.1 Alistipes sp.
CCATATTGGTTCTATACTATCGAGTATGAGGATCACTCGATGTCAAGTTCTCCAATGAGGGAAAACCATGCCGAGATATTGCAATTCCTCAACGACTTTGTCAAAGAGAAGCGACCATACGCCATCACTACTATGGTGCGCGATAGAGAGATTCCCAAGCGTAAGACTTGGTTCTTGCCAACTGATTTCATCAACTCCAACTACTCGGATTAAGTATGAAGAGGATTGGAGTCATATCAGATACACACGGTACGTTTGATGAAACATTGCGTCACTTCCTCAAGGATGTTGATGAGATTTGGCATGCAGGTGATTTCGGGGGCCTGGAGATGGCCGATGAGATTGCCAAATTTAAACCTCTCAAGGGCGTCTATGGCAATATTGATGGAGGTGTAATCCGCAGAGTATATAATGAATTCACGGTATTTGAATGCGAGAAAAAGCGCGTATTGATTACACACATAGGTGGTTATCCGCGTCATTACTCACCCAAAGCCATCAGACTTATCCAAACCTCAAAGCCCGACATCTTCGTGGCTGGACATTCTCATATCCTGAAGGTTATGTTCGATCCCGTATATCAATTATTACATATCAACCCCGGGGCGGCAGGACTCTTCGGATTTCACGCCACACGTACCGCCATACGTTTTGTCATAGATGGTGATGATATACGCGATATGGAGGTTGGAGAGTGGCCTCGCCGTAAATAATAGTCTTAAGATGTGATACTTCTCTTTTTGAACATATTAGTAGCCGGTATATAATAATCCTTTTGGGGCTTGCGTTATAGTAATCCAAAATATAAGATTATGAAAACCAAAGTATCAAAAACTCTCGAAGCAATATTTGCTCGCACAGCCTTCGATCTATTGAAAGCTGATATACGACACTCATACAAAGATCATCTTGCCGTAGAATTACTACGCAATGACACATCATTGGCCTATAATATATTGTCACTACTACTCTCTCCACGCGAGATAGAGTGGATCGCCACGCACATATGTTCTCAGATCGAACGCACTCCTATATCAGAGACATTGCCAATTGATGAATACCTGCTTCTGTATCGTTCTTATCTGGCGGAGCAGTTTGCTTATCACAACAAACTCTCGACAATACACCTTCTGATAGACATCTGCTCTGAGAATGTATCTGCTACAGCGCAAACGCTGGAAAGGTATGACATAAAGAGTTGCCTGATTAGGGATAAATTTAATTCGATAATTCAACACTCAGCATAAAAAAAGGCTATCGGGATAAATCTCGATAGCCTAAACTATATAGCCAACACTACCCTTGACGGCGATAGAGTTTGGGCGACATTCCCACCCTGCGCTTAAAGTATTTACCGAAAAAGGTCTGTGAAGGGAAATTAAGCTCATCACTAATTTGTTGTATGGTCATGCTGGTTGATTTAAGCAGAGCTCTCGCCTCCAAAACCACATATCGCTCAATCCAATCAGCAGCCGAAGAGCCTGTACACTCCTTGACCACACGCGAAAGATAACGTGGCGTGATACACAATTTATCGGCATAAAATTGGAGTTGCCTCTCGCTGCGGAAATTATCCTTCACAAGCCTCATGAATTCCTTGGATAGAGCATCGGCACTTGTATAGGCCCCACTCTCTGTCTCAAGCTGATTGCGGATCTCCTCCGAGGAGTAGAATATCGCCATCAAGACATGCTGCAACACCTTATCCAGATGCGGATTTGTCTGATTCATCAACACCTGATGGATTGCCTTAAGAAACATATCCGAAAGATCAATCGCCTCATTAGAAAGGTGTTTAACACAATTCGAACGCGTAGCAACATTAAATGGCAGAGCGTTATTCATATAAACCAACATACTCTCCACGAAGCTATTGGACATAATCACTACAACGCCATCAAAATCCTCGCTTATATGTTCGACCATCAAGATCTGCCCCGACATGACTCTAATTAGGTTTATCGGCTCACTAAGATCATACTCCACCATATCGACCTTAATCTTTGCCGAGCCAGCAAAGTGACGCACCAAAAGTTGGAAATTAAATTTGCGCGGACTCTCTAAAGCTGACCGGGCTGCAAAATGGTCTTTAAGGTCAGAAAATTTAAATATCGCCACCTTCCCA
>JAFOZN010000013.1 GCA_017391185.1 Alistipes sp.
CCAGTCTTGCTATTTTGCTCGATAACCCACTGCTGACGCTGAGGATTGATAACATCTCTCTCGGCCTGGAATACAGGGTAATCACCCACACGATCAGCACCCGCCTGAGCGTTGGTCAGATACTCGCCATTGACCTTGATGAAATACTCGCCATCTTCGATCGCCTGTACAGGGAAATACTCAAGGCCATATGTGTAATTCTTCTTATACTCTTTAATAAGCTCAGCCAAATTCTCCGCAAGCCAAGGCGTGATGACATCGCCACTCACCACAGGCTTAGCCTTGACGATAGAGCCTTCGTAGTTGCGGCTGATGATGGCTTTCTGCTCCTGCTCCAACTTCGACTGAAGGCGGTAGAACTGGATAAATGCAGTAGAGTCTTTTTGTTCCAAAGCATCCATCATCTTTACGCAGATTGCACCTCGAGCACCCAAAAGCCCCATGCTTCTAAGCCAAGGCTCGATTTCAGCCACCATTTCGGGATGATTTTTCTTGTCGGCATATACCTTTTCGGCAGCTATTACCATCTGCTCGAAACTCTTTATCAGAGCCTCCTTTGAGCTGCTATTGAAGTTAGGACTCTCACCCTCGCGGCGCAGGCCATGACCTGTAGGACCGAGATCCACGTTATTCTCGCAGAATACCTTAAATGCCTCAGCGCAAGTTGGCATCAAAGCGCTCAATGAACGCTCCCAAGAGCTCTCGGCATCGTATGCAGGCATATTCCAAGTGTAGTCGGCGATGCTATAAAGGCTCACCTTCGATGCCTCGGCATACTCCATTGGGTTGGAGCAGAATCCGCTTACCATCTCGTTGATGTTGAGCCCATTGCCGTAGGTCTTACCCATAAGCAGACGGCTCTGACAATAGTCGTTTACAGGGTAGTTGAGCCAGATGAATGCTTTGCGCTTGATCTGATCGTTGATCCATTGCATATCGTTCTCCTCGATCATATCCACAACAGAATTTCCAGTCCACATGATGCGTACCTCTGGGTACATCTGAGTACCTAAGATGTTGAGGTAGTCGCCATTGCTCCAGCTCTTGTTGTACTGTGAAGGACACATAATCAGAGGCTCCACATCGGTGTGCTTGCGTACAAACTCATCTGTCAGGTAGTTTAATAACTCGGCCTGCTTGTCGGCACGTGCACCCTCTCCCCAGACATCATCAAAGAAGATGGCGAATGATCGGATACCCAAATCGTACATCTTGTCGAGTTTGTTCACTACGTTGCGATAATCCTCCAATCCCCATTTGATGTCGGCAGCAGGGTGGATAGCCCATACAAACTTAACCTTATTCTTGTGTGCTGCATCTACCAACTCCTTGAGCTCGGCAGCCTCCTTTGCAGGGTATGGCTCACGCCAGCGTGCGCGGTGATAAGGGTCATCCTTAGGGCCAAAGACATAGGTGTTCATCTTGTATTGGCCATAGAAATCGAATTGGCGCAGACGATCTTTATGGCTCCATGGATTGCCATAGAAACCCTCGATAACGCCTCTCTCCTCTACGCTCGGATAATCTTCAATCTGACACTGCATAACCTTTGGCTGACTCAAAATCTGCAAAAGGCTCTGTGCGCCATAGAATGTACCACTATTGTCGTGACCTGCTACGATGACATGGTTGGGTGTGATCTCAAGATAGTAGGCCTCGTTGCGCTCAGGAATTGACTTTATATACTTTGCTACTGCCTTGTCGCCCTTTTCACCCAAAACGATAGGTTTTGCTGAGGGGAATTTTTTGGCATTGATTTTTTTGCTTACGCCGATGATCTCCAATTTTTCGGACAAGAGCTTTATCGCATCGCTGTCGGCATATTCAGCACCCACAATATAGAATTGTGTTTGGTTGGAAAAAGCCTCCTCTCCCCAAGTTATTTTCTGGGGTAGGGGCGAAATAGTTACCGTCTGAGAGTTGGCCGTCAGTAGTGCCAAACTCAGAACAAGAGAAGTTAAAAGTTTTTTCATAAAATCTGTTTTACTGTATTTTTATTTCTTTATATTTCAAACTTTTGCTTGATACAAAATTACTCAATTATTTTAGAAGAAGTGTAATTTCAGGTGGC
This sequence comes from Alistipes sp., assembly GCA_017391185.1. Classification (GTDB taxonomy): domain Bacteria; phylum Bacteroidota; class Bacteroidia; order Bacteroidales; family Rikenellaceae; genus Alistipes. Next base: position 2,072 of record JAFOZN010000013.1, read on the forward strand.
TTTTGTGTGATTTTCATAGAAAACGGGAGCTGTTTAGGTGTAAAACGTAAGGTAGTAAGTGTAACCGATAAATTAATCTTTAGAAAATAGTTGCGCTTTTCGGGGTTAAAATTTAATTTTGTATAAAATACTAATAATAATCCGATGAATTTAATAGATATGAAGAAAGTAGTTTTTGTTTTGTCTGTTTTGATGCTGTTGTTGCCTTTGGGTATATTGGCGCAAGATCAGCAGAGTTATCAGGCTAAGTTGCAAGAGGGTAAAATCGTAGTTACACCACTTAGTGATAATGCCGTACGCATTAAATATATCGAGGGCGAAGTGAAAGAGATGCCCGAATTGGTCTATTGTGGTGAAAAAGCAGAGAAGATAGCTTGCAAGGTAAAAGAGAAGCAGGGCGTAACGAGCTTCTTGTTGAAGGATATGACTATCTATGTAGATAGTGGATTGGGGCAGGTGCGTATTGATGATATTCAAGGCAAGACTCTCTTTTGTGCCGATAAGCATGAGTTAAAGCGCGCTCAAATTATGGGAGAGCCTACGCGTGAAGCTATTTTGAGTTTTCAATCTTCGGAGGATGAGTATCTCTATGGTTTGGGACAGTTTCAGGATGGATATCTCAATGTCAAGGGCTTGACTCGCCGCCTGACACAGGTAAATACTCAGATCTCGATTCCGTTTATTATCTCCAATAAGGGTTATGGCGTGATGTGGAACAACTACGGACTCACCAATTTCAACCCAGCCGAGAATCGTGTGGAGCTAAAGCGTTTATCTGAAGTGGGAGAGAAGGTTACCGTAAATGTAACCTCTACAGAGGGTGGTAGACACGAGGTGCGTCAAGATAATCGCTTCGTAGCTACGGTGGAGATCCCCGAAGATGGCGAGTATGCCATTTTGCTCGATGTGGGACAGAAGATGGCTCGCCGACACAATCTCGATATTGATGGTAAGAATTATATCAATCTGAGAAATGTGTGGTTGCCACCGACTACCTCTATAATCGTATCACTTAAGGCTGGTAAGCACGATTTTTCTGCTGTTCTTGAGTCGGGTGATAGACCTTCTATATATTATAAGAAGGTAGATGATAAGACTACATTCCACTCTCCTGTTGCTGAGTGTGTAGATTATACTGTCTTTGTGGGAGATGCCGGTAGAGTGATTTCTACCTATCGCCGTTTGACGGGCGATACACCTATGATTCCAAAGTGGGCTTTGGGATATATCCATTGTCGAGAGAGATTCAATACTCAGGCAGAGCTTTTGGCTACGGCTGAGCGATTCCGCAAGGAGGGTATTCCTATCGACTTGATAGTTCAGGATTGGCAGTATTGGGGTAAATATGGCTGGAATGCTATGCGATTTGATGAGGGACGTTATCCCGATCCAGCCCAGATGACTCGTAAGTTGCACGAGATGGATATGAAGTTGATGATATCCGTATGGTCAAAGATTGATGAGAATGCTGAGTTGGGCAGACAGGCCAAGGCTAAAGGGTATTATATCCCTCGTACAAGTTGGATTGACTTCTTTAATAAGGAGGCAACAGAATTTTATTGGAAAAATATGAGTGATAGGTTGCTCAAACCTTACTCAATAGATGCTTGGTGGCAAGATGCTACTGAGCCTGAGAATGATGATCTGGCAGGTCGCCGTATAAATAATGGCAAGGAGCTTGGCGACAGATACCGTAATATATACCCTAATCTGGTGAGTCAGACAGTATACGAGGGCTTGCGCAAGGATGATCCTTCGCGCCGAGGTATGATTTTTACTCGAAGTGGATTTTCTGGCATCCAGCGATATGCATCGGTATTGTGGTCGGGAGATGTTGGCCATGATTGGCAGACGCTGCGTTATCAGATTTCGGCAGGTTTGGGATTCAATGCATCGGGCTTGCCTTGGTGGACTTACGATGCTGGTGGATTCTTCCGTCCATATGACCAATACACCAACAAAGGATATATAGAGCAGATGCTTAGATGGATTGAGGTCTCTACATTCCTCCCTATGATGCGAGTGCATGGCTATACCAGCAATACCGAGCCTTGGAACTATGGCGATGAGGCTAAGCGTATTATTACAGACAATATCAAGCTCCGCTATCGCTTGTTGCCTTATATCTATTCCGAGGTGGCCAAGGTGTCGTTTGATGGCTCTACTTTGATGCGCCCATTGGTATTTGATTTCGCAGATGATAAGCAGGCGTTGGAGCAGGACGTGGAGTATATGTTCGGCGAGGCGATGCTCATCAGTCCTGTATGTGCAGGTGGCGTGTCGGAGTGGCAGACATATCTGCCCCAGAATAAGGCTGGATGGTACGATTTCTGGAGTGGCGAGAAGTATGAGGGCGGCAAGAGTGTGACTACCAAGGTCTCATTAGAGCGTATTCCTGTTTTTGTCAAGGGTGGCTCGATTTTGCCAATTGGCCCCGATCGCCAGCACGTGAATGACAAGGCTGATGCGCCAATAGAGATTCGTGTATATGCGGGAGCAGATGCGGAGTTTGAACTCTATGAGGATGAGGGTGATAACTATAATTACGAGCAAGGAGCGTATAGTATTATTGGATTTAAGTGGGATGAAAAGAAGCAGACTCTTACCATCGGTAACCGTATGGGTAAATACTCAGGTATGCCTATCGAGCGAGAGTTTGTGGTGACTCTCAATGGAGAGAAACAGGTGGTGAAATATAATGGCGCACAATTAAAGGTGAAGTTTTAGCCTTAGGGCTAATTTGTAAAATAAGTAACCCTCCTCATGCCTCTTTTATGGGCGAGAGGAGGGTGTTTTTTACTCTTTTAGATATGGCTTCTTGCCGCGCCAAAGGACCTCTTTCTGTGAGAGATACCAATGCTTGCCTTTGGAGTTGTTGCCTTGGTAGAATAGGTAGGTGCGTCCATCTTCATCGGTGAAGATGTGTGGGTGTCCCGATTCTGAGGAGTTCCATTCGCCCTCGGCGCCATTTCTTAGGAAAGGCTCTGTGTTGATGCGCTCCCAGTGTATGCCATCTTTGCTTGTGGCGATGCCGATTTGCTGAGGCTCATTGTTGTAAGCGCCAGCGTAGAACATAAAGAGTCTATTGCCTTTGCGCGTAATAGATGCCCCTTCGATACATTGCCTTTCCCAATCGAGTTCAGGCTTGAGTATGGGTTCATCGCACGCCTGAGTCCAATCTTCTCGGTTGAAATTTGTATTGGCAGGGGCTGTGGCTACGCCCTGCATTTGTATCTTGAAATCTTTGTCGCGTGTGGCGAAATAGAGAAAGTATTTACCCTTGAAGTAGAATACTTCGGCATCGATGGCGCGTCCGCAATTCCACTCTCCCGTGGGCGAAAATATGGGATTTGTCGGATTGCGTTTGAAGTTAATACCATCTTCCGATACAGCATGGCAAATAGCATCGTTACGCCCATTGCCGTAGGTCTGATAAAAGAGATGCACCTTGCCATCTCTGACTAATGCTCCTGGGGCGCATAATCCCTTCTTCTCGTATTCAGCGTCTTTGGCAGGTGTTATCTCGCCCACCTTTATCCAATTTATCAGGTCGTGGCTCTCGGCGATGCCGATATTCCAACCTGAGGATGGATTGTTCTTGTAGGGAGGTATAGAGAAATACATCAAGTATCTGCCCTCGAACTTTACCACATGTGGATCCTTGCTGAATGGCACTCCTGTGCGCGAAGTGTCGCCGAAGAGCATTGGTTGAGCCGAGCCGATGGAGCATAATAGTATAAAAATGAGTAAGGAGAAGATTTTTTTCATTGCCTGTAAGGTTAGGGTTAGTATTAATGAATACAAATATACTCATTTTTGGGGAGTAACGCAACGAGCCTATATAACAAAAATCCCACTCGATCACTAAGAACCGAGTGGGGTAGTTATTAGCTCAGAGAGCCTTTGGCGTAGTCTGCTACTGTGCAGTCAACTCCAAAACAACACTCTGAAGATCACGATTCAATGTGAGGTAGATACCGTTCTCCATCAAGAAACGACCACTTACCACCTTGCCATCGATTGCAACCTTACGCTTAGGATTCTCTACGTTGATCTCGCGAATCATGTACTTGCGGTTTGGATCCAATCCAGCCATCTTGTGTGGAGTCTCCCACTCGTCCTTGATGAAGTGGCGGCGGAAGAGGAAGAATACAGCGCGATCCTTCTCTGGAGTATTGTACATGAGCGAAACGTATGGACGCTTCTCATATGGTGAAGTCAAACGATACAAGTCACCCTGCTGGATTACAGGACGAATCTGCTTGTATGTCTCGATTGCGTTCTTTGCAAACTCCTTCTCCTTGTCTGTGAAGTCTGAAGGCTTCATCTCCATACCCAAACGACCAGTCATGGCTACATCGAAGCGGAACTTGAGAGGTACCACGCGACCAGTCTGGTGGTTAGGCGATGCACTCACGTGAGCTGCCATGATGTTAGATGGGTAGAAGTGTGAGATACCATGCTGGATATAGAGACGCTGTACAGCATCGGTATTATCGCTTGACCAGCACTCCTGGAAGTATGGGAAGTAACCATAGTTCAAACGACCACCACCACTTGCGCAGAGCTGAATAACGAGTTCTGGATACTTCTTGCGGATACGCTTGCAAACATCCATCAAACCTCTGTGATACTCGATGTAGAGGTGTGACTGACGATCCTTTGGCAGGTAGAGTGAAGAAGCATTGGCGATTGACATATTTGCATCCCACTTCATGTAATAAATACGTGGATTCTCCTTCATGAGGTTGTCCACTACGTTGAATACGTGATCCTGTACGGCTGGGTTACACAAATCAAGCACCAACTGAGTGTCGCCACGACCAGTTGCTGGCTCGCGGTCAGGCTGACGCAATACCCAATCAGGGTGTTTCTCGTAAAGCTCACTCTTGGTGTTTGTCATCTCTGGCTCAATCCAGATACCG
>JAFOZN010000121.1 GCA_017391185.1 Alistipes sp.
ACCAAAGCACATATCTCACCGCAATGTACCTCCTCGACCTTGCTTTTGCCAAGACCTTCGAATACCATCAACTCCTTGATGCGAGTCTTGATCTTGGTCTGACCGTCACGCTTGGCGAGTGTCACGTTTTGACCAGCGCGCAACGTTCCACGTGTGAGCTTACCCACAGCGATACGACCAACGTATGGAGAGTATTCGAGCGATGTGACAAGCATCTGAGGCGTTCCCTCTACAGATGCTGGCTCAGGAATCTCATCTATGATGGCGTCCAAGAGTGGAGCGATAGAGTCTGTTGGCTCGTTCCAGATGTGTGACATCCAACCCTGCTTGGCAGAGCCGTATATCGTCTTATAATCAAGCTGCTCCTCGGTAGCATCGAGCGAGAACATCAGGTCGAAAACCTGTTCGTTTACATACTCTGGGCGACAATTGGTCTTATCAACCTTATTAACTACTACGATAGGTTTCTTACCTAGTGAGAGTGCTTTCTGAAGTACAAAACGAGTTTGTGGCATGGTGCCCTCGAAGGCATCCACCAACAAAAGCACGCCATCGCACATATTGAGAACTCGCTCTACCTCACCACCAAAGTCGGCGTGACCTGGGGTGTCGATGATGTTAATCTTATAATCTTTATAGATAACCGATACGTTCTTCGAGAGGATGGTGATACCGCGCTCTCGCTCCAAATCGTTGTTATCCATAATCAAATCTCCCGTATCGTTACTGTCGGAGCGCAAGAGGTGTCCAGCAACGATCATCTTGTCCACAAGTGTGGTTTTACCATGATCTACGTGGGCAATGATTGCAATGTTGCGAAGTTTTTGCATAGTAAAAAAGAAATTAATCGTGCAAAGTTAATAAATTTCCTGTGAAATGTTTTATTTTTGTTCTACTATTCAAGAATATGTTACTATGAAATATTCGATTCAAGTAAAAGAAGGCTCTGTAGTGGTGGGATTTTTGGCCGAAGAGTTGCCTCGGCTGTTGCCTAAAAAGAGGGTGGTTGTGATCTCGGATGTCAATATAGATCGTCACTATCATTCATTGTTGGCGCAGTATGACCATGTGCTTATCAGTCAGGGCGAGACAAGTAAAACCTTGCATACGGTGGATAAGATCTATCGCCAATTCATAGAATTGGGAGTGGATCGTTCGACTTTCGTGTTGGGTATCGGCGGAGGCATTGTGACTGATGTTGCGGGATTTGTTGCCTCGACCTACATGCGTGGTTTGGAGTTCGGATTTGTATCTACGACTCTGCTCGGTCAGGTGGATGCCAGCGTGGGCGGAAAGAATGGTGTGAATGTAGATGGATACAAAAATATGGTTGGTACGTTTAATCAGCCTCGTTTTGTAATCTGCGATGTGGGAATGCTTGCAACACTCTCTGAGCGTGAGTTTCGTACTGGTTTGGCAGAGATGATCAAGGCGGGAGTGATAGCTGACAAGCAGCTCTTTGAGAGACTTGAGACGGTCACATTGCAGGATTTGCGCACGGACAGAGATTTGCTCTCGGAGTTGGTATATCGTGCCATTAAGGTTAAGGCTGATATTGTGGAGCGTGATGAACGTGAGTCGGGAGATAGGCGTAAGCTAAATCTCGGTCACACGTTGGCTCATGCCATAGAAAAGAGTTCTTCAAAGATGAATCATGGCGAGGCGGTAGCGGTAGGACTGTCGCTCATATCTGAAGTAGCGGTACGTAGAGGAATCATGGCTGAGAAGGATAAGCAGCGTATTGATAATCTGCTTACTAAATTTGGTTTTAGTCTATATCCGCCCGTAGAGGTTCGCCATCTGCTTAGGGAGGTGAAGAAGGATAAAAAGAGTGAGGGTAACCAAATCTATATAGTATTCCCAGAGAAGATCGGTAGTTGTCGAGTCGAGAAGATGGCGATAGAAGATTTTGTAGAGTGTTTTAATAAAAAGCGAGAAATCAATTAAGATTTCTCGCTTTTTATCTCTTTACTTAATCACGATATCAAACTCATCATATTCTGCTCTGCGCCATGCCAAATGTTGTGTCAGGCGTGAGAGTGCAAACAGTGGAGAGAATGTACGTACGCTGATGGTCTTGCCATCGGGTTTGAACTCAAGGATTCTGAGCCAGCAATCTCCTCCGTTGCCGTTCCAATCACCGTCACCCTGCTGAGAGTTGAACATCATCTGAGGGATGTCACGACCATCGGCAGCCTTGTCTATGCGAATTGATGACGTAGGTTTGTAGTTGGTATTTGCTACATTCTCTGCGATTTTTGGTGCATCGCCCGTATGACCACACAATATGAGAGATATGTTCTTAGATTCATATACCAACTTCTTCCAAATATTTTCTGGTACGTTCCATGGGCGAACGGTGTATCCTTCGTTGGCGATGCGGTTACCTGCAGTGTCGAGCCAAGAGTGGGTGATGATTATCACCTTGTGATTTTTATATTCGTTGGACTCAATCAATTGCTTCGCCCAAGCCAAGACCTCATCGCGTGGTGCAAACTCAAATGTGATGACCAAGAGATTGCCCCATGTCTCAGTCCTGAATTCATAGGCTGAGTTCTCCATCGTATGCACACCTTCGAAATTAGCACAAGTTGAGACCAAGCAATCCTCAAACTTTATATTACGCTCTGGATAGATATATTCTGGAGCTATGGTGTGGCGGTCGGTGGCTGTGATATGGCCTATGTCATGATTACCCTGCGCTACAACGTATGGCAAACGATTGTCCAAGCGGCTGAGTGCACGTGATACAGCCTCCCACTGCTGGCGACCTGTCTGATCTCCGTTGTGTGGGTTGGGTAGAGGTTTTGATGTGATTTTACCGTTCTGCTCTACCATATCTCCCGTAAAGAGAGCCGCCTTGATATTCAGACGCTTGATGTTCTGTGCAATCCATGCAGTCTGAAGGTCGAAGAGTGGTTGGTTGGCTGCAAATTTGGTATAAGATTGAGGGTCTGGTACCATAATCATGGAGAATGAGCCCTCGCTTTGCAATGTTGGATATACTGGGATTATAGGCTCAGCTTTGGGGCTTTGTGCCCAAACTGAGTTTAGGCAAAATAGAGCAGTGAATAGTAAGAAAAATCTTTTCATAATTTATTATAGGTTAGTGGTTAAAACAATATTCCCTCCTCGCTAAGTGGGGCAAATCCCAGATGGCGGTATGCCAATTCGGTAGCCTCTCTTCCGCGAGGTGTACGCTTGATGAAGCCCTCTTTGATGAGGAATGGCTCATATACATCCTCTATCGTACCAGCCTCCTCGCCCACAGCCGTAGCAATGGTGTTGAGTCCCACAGGGCCGCCCTTGAATTTTTCGATGATGGTGGCAAGAATCTTGTTATCCATCTGATCCAGGCCGCGCGAGTCGATGTTGAGTGCTTGAAGCGCAAAGCGTGTGATCTCCAAGTCGATATGTCCCTCGCCTTTGACCATGGCGAAGTCTCTTACGCGTCTAAGCAGGGCGTTGGCGATACGAGGAGTGCCTCGTGAGCGAAGTGCTACTTCGTGTGCTGCATCATCATCAATCGAAATGTCGAGAATACGAGCCGAGCGTTTTACAATCGTAGCCAAAACCGATGTGTCGTAATACTCCAAGTGGCATGTGATGCCG
>JAFOZN010000014.1 GCA_017391185.1 Alistipes sp.
CTTGTTGACTCTTGTTGAAACGATGAATTTCATCTATAAAGAGTAGCGATGTGGTAGGGTTGAATAGACTCTGCCTTTTTGCTGATTCTATCACCTCGCGCACCTCCTTTACACCCGAGGTTACCGCCGAAAGAGTATATAAAGGTCGCTTCAGATGGTTGGCAACCAACTTGGCAAGCGTAGTCTTACCTACACCCGGAGGCCCCCACAAGATAAACGAAGGAAGATTACCTGTCTCTAAAAACTTGCGGAAAACACCATTGGGACCAACCAAATGTGATTGGCCGATATACTCATCTATGCTTTGTGGGCGTAATCTCTCTGCTAATGGAATACTCATAACAATTGTGGGACTTTGTTAGGTTGTTTTGGTAGGTTTTATTCGAGATATTTGAGCACATTACCACTAATCTGCTGGAGAGAAATCTCGCATAGTTTGGTGTTGTACTCAGCCGTGAGGAGTCGCTCTTCGGCATCCAAAAGACTCTTCTGAGCTTCACGCATATCAATACCCGAAAGTTCTCTCAAACGGTAACGCTCCATCGCGATTGCGTAGTTCTCCTTCGCTGCGAGCAGATTTTGCTTCTCCAGCTCTATTACCTCCAGATTGTTGCAATAGGCTTGCCAGAAGTTGGATAGATCGGCCAGTAACGATTGCTCGACTTGCTTACGAGTGTAGTTAGCATTCTCTACCTCGATCTTGGCGTTACGCTGCTCACGGCGGCGATTACCATCAAAAATAGTGAATCCCATGCTCAGACCTACGTTGGGGCCCAATGTTCCGCGAGTTTTGATCGTACCATCTGCGAAATGGTTGTGCGTATAGCCATATCCACCCGAAAGCTTTAGATATGGGAAGTTGCGTGATTTTACCGACTTAAACTCCAACTCCGAGATCTCGGTATTCTTGTCAGCCATCAAAATCGAGGTGTTGGTCTGCAATGTCTGAGCTGATAACTCCTCCCATTTGAGTCCTGAGTTTACATAGATTATAGAATCCACAGCCATACAACGCTCTTGCAGATTTTCGTTTGCCATCAACTCGTTGAGACGTATGCGTGAACTTGATATGAGCTCTTGCTGAGTCATATATTTTGATGAGTCGGCATTGAAATCTACTCTGGCCTGCAAAAAATCCAGACGCGAGAAACTTCCAATTTTGTAACCCTCTTCGGTAATACGCAGACGCTCTCTGGAGAGAGAAACTGCATAGCGGAAATTCTTTAGTCGGATGGTTTGCTGGATGAGGTTGTAATACTCGGCCGTTAAATTTGCGACAAAGTCCTCAATAGCGTAGCGCGTCTGCAACTCGCCCTTTTGCTGCATCTCTTGCAGTATTTTGTAGTTGGTGCGTATGCGCATACCATCAAATATGGTCCAACTCAGCGACAAGCCTACATCTGCAGTCTGGTCAAATGCCCCCTTCTCGGTATAGCTCTCGCCCTCTCGTGGATTGGTCGATGTTCTGTTAGAAGCACCTCTGTATCCAGCCGAGAGATCCAACGTAGGGAGCATACCAGCATTGGCTGCTGTGGCATTGTTCTGTGCTATCTTTTCATCGTTGCGAACGATGAGAAGATCATAATTTTGTTTCAACCCCACCTCGATACACTCTTTAAGCGAAATCATCTTTATGCTTTGAGGTTTGTGGTCTGCGTTTGCAGGGCTAATCTCATTTGCTTGTTGAGCGTTTACGCCCACAAGTGTCGAGAGTAGTATGATGGTTGTTAATAGATATTTCATAGCCTCTATTTTTCAGTCACTTTTTTACTTCTATCCGTAGATACATAGGTGTAGATTGCGGGTACGATATAAAGCGTAAGGATTGTCGAAACTACCATACCTCCAACTACCGCTACACCCATTGCGATACGTCCGTTGGCACCCTCTCCCGTAGCCATAGTCAGTGGCAAAAGTCCGAGGATTGTCGATGCACTTGTCATCAAGATTGGTCGCATACGTTGCAATGAAGCATCATTGATTGCGCTCCACAAACTCTCGCCTGCCTCCTGCTTTTGGTTGGCGAACTCCACGATCAAGATACCATTCTTGGCAACCAGACCAATAAGCATGATGATTCCGATCTGACTATATATGTTCATGGTCTGTCCCGTCAGAGACATGAAAATCAACGCTCCAGCGATAGCAAGCGGTACGGTCAACATGATTACCAAAGGATCTTTGAAGCTCTCAAACTGAGCCGCCAAGATGAGGTAGATCAGTACAATAGCCAACATAAATGCGAACAACAAGCTCGATGAACTCTCTCTAAACTCTTTCGAGTCGCCCGTAAGCGCTGTACGGAAATCCTCAGGCAATACCTTTGCGGCGATTCGATCCATCTCCTCCAAACCTTGACCGATGGTCTTGCCTTTGGCCAAACCACAGGAGATTGTCGCCGACAGGAATCGGTTGTAGTGGTAGAGTTTAGGTGGAGCAACATTCTCCTTGACCTCGACCAGATTGTCCATCTGTATCATCTCACCGCTTGAGCTGCGCAGATATATAGATTTTAGGTCGGCAGGCTTGTTTCTCTGCTGACGGTTAATCTCGGCTAATATCTCATATTGCTTACCATTCATATAGAAATAACCCATGCGCTGACCACTCAAGCCATATTGCAGAGTCTGGGCAATGTCGCGTGTTGACACTCCCAGCATATTGGCCTTGTCGCGGTTGATGTTGATACGAGCCTCAGGCTTACTGAACTTCAGGTCAACATCTGCCATCTGGAATACAGGACTTGAATATACCTCCTCCATAAATTTTGGCAAAACCTCCTGCAAACGCTCGATAGTCATCGCCTGCAATACATACTGCACAGGCATACCGCCACGGCGAGAACCGAAGGTACTCTGCTGCTGGACGAATCCTCTGGCCTTAGTCTGTTTGCGTACAACACCCGAAAGCAACTCGGCAATCTCCATCTGAGAACGCTCGCGAGTGGAGATGTCATTCAGCGCAATCTGGATATTTCCCGAACCGCTACTTACGCGGGCAGTAACATATTTCGATTCAGGAACAAGTGAGTCAATCATCAAGTTGAGGTTCTCGGTATAGTCTCTGATATACTCGTATGTAGCACCCTCAGAACCCATTGTACGGATGTTGATCTGAGATCTATCCTCCAATGGTGCCAACTCGGCAGGGATGGAGGTCCACAACCAGCCAATCAAACCGAACATGATTACAACAAGAGGTAGAGCCAACCATCTGCGTTTGAGGAATGATGCGAGCGTACTACTATAGAAGTTGTTGAGCCAGACAAAGAAAGGCTCTGTCTTTTCGTAGAACCAATTCTGCTTCTCTTGGCGTACCAAAATCTTCGATGCAAGCATAGGTGTAATAGTAAGGGCTGCAAATGTAGAGATAATCACAGCTCCCGAAATCACCAAACTAAACTCGATAAAGAGCTTACCCGTCATACCCTCCATAAAGACGATAGGGAAGAATACCGCCAAGAGTGTAATAGAGGTGGAAATCACAGCAAAGAAGATCTCTTTGGCACCCTCAATACCCGCATCGAAAGGTTTCATTCCTCGCTCGATACGGATGTAGATATTCTCGGTCATCACGATGGCATCATCTACCACCAATCCTACCGAAAGCACTACGGCAAGCATCGTGAGTACATTGATCGAGAAACCAGCAATGTACATCATGAAGAATGTACCGATCAACGATACAGGGATGACGATACAAGGAATCAACGTCACTCGGAAGTTACGCAAGAAGAGGAAGATGATGATCACTACGAGGATAAACGCCTCATATACGGTTTGTTTAACCTCGCTGATAGAGGCGCGGATAAACTTTGTATTGTCGAATCCGTATTTCAGTACGATATCATCAGGCAGATCCTTCTTCATCATATCTACTCGCTCATACACTGCATCGGCAATGTCGATATGATTTGCGCCTGGCTGAGGAATTACCACGACTCCACACATAGGCACACCGTTCATCTTCATATAACTACGAGTATCCTGTGGGCCCAATTCGGCTCGCCCGATATCGCTTAGACGGATAATGCGGTAGGCATCCTCGCGTATTACCAAGTCGTTGAACTCTTTGGCCGTGTGCATCAATCCCATAGTACGGATAGTAAGCTCGGTGGTGTTACCCTCGATACTACCTGATGGTAACTCTACATTCTCTCTATCCAGAGCGCTCTTTACATCGACAGGCGTGATGCCATATCCCGCCATCTTGGCAGGGTCGAGCCATATACGCATCGAATAACGCTTCTCACCCCAAATCTGCACACTACTTACATCGCTGATGGTCTGTAGCTGCTCCTTGACTGTGAGGTCTGCAATCTCGCTAATCTCCAAAAGCGAGCGTTTGTCGCTCTGTACCGCTACCATCAAAATCGGCATGGCATCAGCATCGGCTTTGGCTACTGTCGGTGGATCACAATCTCGAGGCAGGAATCTCTGCGCACGTGAAACCTTATCGCGAACATCGTTTGCTGCAGTCTCCAAATCTACCGATAGCTCAAACTCTACGGTAATACGGCTTGAGCCTTGGCTACTCACACTCGATAGGGAACGAATACCTGGAATACCGTTGATATTCTGCTCCAAAGGCTCGGTAATCTGATTCTCGATTACATCGGCGTTGGCTCCAGGGTAAGAGCAATTGACCGAGATAATCGGGTTATCTACACTCGGGTACTCTCTGACGCCGAGCGAACTATATCCGATAACTCCGAAGATAATGATAATGATGGTCATTACGCTCGAGAGTACGGGACGGCGTATGCTAAGTTCTGATATATTCATACTCTGGAGACTTCTTATTTGACAACATCAAGTTTAACGGGCAGACCTTCACGCAACTGCAAAGTACCAGAGGTGATGATGGTATCTCCGATGTTTAGACCTTCGATAATCTGAATCTGGGAGTCGGTACGGATACCTGTCTTTACGCTAACAGCATGAGCCTTGCCTCCACGATATAGGAAGACCTTATCAACACCCATCTCAGGCACGATGGCCTCGGTAGGGATAGCGATAGCCTTAGGAATGTCGTGCATACGGATTTTGGCAGTAACGAAACGTCCAGGGACGAGCTTACCGCCAGCATTCTGATACAAGGCGCGCACGGTGATAGTACCGTCCGTAACCTTAGACTCTTTGGCATATACCGAAGCTGAATACTCCTCGTTACGGCCCTCGACCGAGAATTTGAGAGGTGTTCCAGCTTTGATATGCTCGGAGTATCGCTCTGGGATATACATATCAATCTTCAGCGGAGAGAGTTTTGTCAATTTAGCAACCACAAGACTTGGAGACGCAAAAGCTCCCTCACTGACATTTCTAAGGCCGATAATACCATCAAACGGTGCACGTAATTCGGTCAAGGCAATATTCTGCTTTACGATATCGATATCAGCATTGAGAATCGCCAGTTCGGTACGAGCCTGCTCGAAAGCCTCTTGGCTGACAGCGTCTTTCTGCAAAAGGGTGCTTTGACGGAATACCCTGTCCTGAGCCAACTTAAGCTGTGCTTCGTAGCGAGAAAGTTGTGCCTGCAGAGGTTTGTCGTTAACCTTTGCCAGAAGGTCTCCCTTGCGAACAACAGCACCTTCCTTAAATAGGATTTCAACTATCTTACCCGAGGTCTCAAATGTCAAATCTACCTCCTCATCGGGCAATAGATTGCCGACCATGGTGATATTGTCAGTCAGCGGTTGATGCGTGATTTTCAGTCCGTTGATATTTAGAATATTCTGTTTTGCTACGGGACCTATAGCATCTTCTTGTTTTTTGTCAGATGTACCTGTATAGTATTTATATCCTCCAGCGATAAGACAAAAACCAGCTACAACAGCCGTTGTAATTATCCACTTTCTCTTCATGTTTATATTTCAATTTATGTTAAAACAAAAGTCACTCAAAGTTAATAAAAAATATTGAAAACTATCCCTTTAGGGCGATATTTGTCGGTAAAGTGACCAAAATGCAGGGTGAAATGACTCTCGAAAAATAGAGCTTTAGTCGTGATGTTAGATTTTTTTATTCGAATTTGTACGGTGGTGAAAAAATCCTTAACTTTGCTTCAGATTTATCGGTATATTTATATTATATAAAGTATGGAAAAGAGCGTATTTAAATATAGAATTGAGCCAAGTCATGTGGATTTTACTTCGCGAGCTTCTGTATCATCGATGTGTGATTTGATTCTGCATGCTGCAGGTAGAGATGCTCATAATCGAGGGTTTGGTATAGATTATCTTGCGGGTAAGAATTACGGTTGGGTATTGTCTCGCTTGTGTGTGGAGTTAGATTATATTCCTAAGGAGTATAGTGAGTTTACGCTTCATACTTGGATTGGAGGATATAACCGTTTGGCTTCGACTCGTAATTTTACTTTGACCGATGAGCAGGGCGTGGAGTTTGGTAGAGCTGTATCGCAGTGGTGTATGCTCGATTTTGACACTCGCCGACCAGTAGATATGACGACTCTTGCCAAAGTTCACGATGGTACGATTGTCGATTGTCCATCACCATGTGAGGCTCCTCGCCGTTTGGGTGCTGTGGGTGGAGAGTCTTTGATAGAGCATCGCGTCTCGTATAGCGATATTGATTTCAATCGCCACATGAATACCATGCGTTATATAGATATTATCTTTGATTCTATGCCAATCGAAGTGCCAGAGAAGTTGGAGGGTGTGCGTATGGATATCAACTTTGTCAAGGAGTCTTTGTATGGCGATCAGATTTCGCTTTATGGAGAGCAGGGGAATGAGAGTGTGCGACTCTTTGAGTTTAAGAACGAGGCTGGCGAGGCTTTGTGTCGCTTCTCATTGGAGTTGAAATAGAAATAGAGTAATATAAAGGTATATTGTATTTATGACACCTATACCATCTTTTATATACAAGAAGTCTAATCAAGTTGCGATGATCGTATTCGTGCCATTGTTTGCACTCTTTTTTATTACGATCTATCGCCCGCTTGATTTTGACCGTATTAATACTGATGCTACAATCCTTTCGTGGCTCAATATCTCGCGTGAGCTACTCGTACAGCTTGTTACCATAGGGTTTATCCTTGTGGGAATGTCTGTGGTGGCTATCAGTCGCTGGATTATGGGAGTCTATACTTCTCGCCGCCCCATATCATATGTTCACTATATTATGTGGGTTGCCAGCGAGATTATCGTAATGTCGGTGATCTTCACCATAGCTGCGCTATTTACCGATACGGCTAAGGATGTTGTTACGCTTTTCCGTAATACTCTTGTCAAGACAATCCTTATTTTGCTGATTCCATATGTGATGTGCTATATCTATTTTATATGGCAGGAACGTGTGGCTCAGCTTCGTATTATCAAGGAGCGTTTGGCAGAGGATGAGACTGCTTTGCAAGCTGCATATCTTCAGATCTTCGATGAGAAGGGTGAGATGCGTCTGTCTGTTCGCCGAGAGCATCTGTTGATGATTGAGTCGGCGGATAATTATGTCTGCGTTTGGTATATATACAATAATGCGCCTAAAAAAGTGTTGGTTCGCAATACCCTCAAACATGTTGCCGATCATCTCTCTTCGACCCATGTTCAGCGATGCCATCGTTCGTATATGGTGAATCTCGACCTGATTAAGGTCATGCGCCGAGAAAAAGAGGGCGTATTTGTGGAGTTTGGTGTGGAGGGTGTTCCCGATGTTCCGATCTCGAAGACCTATATAGAAAATATAAATAGATGGCTCGCTGGAAGCATTGCTAAATAGCCATAGCTTGATCGATTTGTTATAAATTTAGGGGTGAAATATAAATTTTCGCCCCTAAATTTATGTTTTTAACCCCTATAAGGAATTCGTCCCACAATTTCGCCCCTTATCACTAAGTTTTTTTTCTTACCTATTAAAGGTTGATATTTGCAATCGTAAAATACTAATCTAAATTTTTAAAGGCATATTTATCAACCCCGTTGGGTGTAATTTTATGAGACATTACCTTTCTATACTACAGACCACGATGCGTGAGAATTGGGAGAAGCCTGTTCTGAGTGATTATCGTGGAGAGACATTTACTTTTGCCGATATGGCGAGCCAGATGGCGCGTTTGCACCGTATCTTCGATGCTGCAGGTGTAGAGGCTGGAGATCGTGTGGCGTTGGCCGCAAAGAATAGCGCACGTTGGGCAATGGCATTCCTTTCGATTGCTACATATCGTGGTGTTGCTGTTTCGATTTTGGCAGATTTCAACCCTATTGATGTTGCAGGTTTGGTTAACCATTCTGAGAGTAAGGTGCTCTTTATCGATCCTAAGATTTGGGAGTCGATGAACACTATCGCTATGCCAGAGTTGAAGGCGGTGATTAATGTTGAGGATTACTCTCCTATCTTCTGTGTTGAAGAGATTTCTGCAGCAATGAAGCGTGCTTCTGTTCAGGCAGAGTCGTTCTCGGCAGCAATGAAGGAGGCTGTGACAAACTATCAGATTGGAGAGTTGGATGATCTCTCAATCATCAACTATACATCTGGTACAACAAGTTCTCCTAAGGGTGTTATGCTCTCGGCTCGTAATATCTCTTCTAATATTGAGTTTGGTTTGCGTAATATCCCTATCCAGAAGGGTGATCAGATTATGTCAATGTTGCCACTTGCGCATATGTATGGTATGGCATTTGAGTTCCTCTACCCATTGTGTGGTGGATGTCACATCTACTTCTTGGGTAAGACTCCTACTCCGACAATCCTTATGCAGGCATTGGCAGATATCAAGCCATATTTGTTGATTACAGTGCCTTTGGTTTTGGAGAAGATCTTCAAGGGTAAGGTTATGCCTACGCTCAACAAGCCTGTGATGCGAGTATTGACTTCGATCCCTGGAGTGAAGAATCTTATCTATGGTAAGGTTTATAAGCAGTTGATGGGTGTATTTGGTGGCAATATCCGTTCGTTTGTGATTGGAGGTGCAGCTATCAGCCGTCCTGTGGAGAAGGTGATGCGTGCTGTCAAGTTACCTTATACGGTGGGTTATGGTATGACCGAGTGCGGTCCATTGATCGGTTACTCGCCTTGGGATACTTTCCGTTTGGGCTCATGTGGTCGCGC
>JAFOZN010000122.1 GCA_017391185.1 Alistipes sp.
AGGCAAGACAGCAGGTGAACTTACTCTTGAGAAGGGTAATGTTGTCCTCACTCCCGAAAGCCGCCATGTCAAGGTTGATGGTCGCGAAATGCCACTTTTGAAAAAGGAGTTCGATATCCTGCTCTATTTTATGCAGCGACCAGGGCATATGGTCGATAAGGTGGTTTTGGCTGAGGCTGTGTGGGGAGATTATGCCGATGACTCGGATAACTTCCAATTTGTCTATGCTCAGATCAAAAACCTGCGCCGCAAACTCTCTGAAGCAGGTGCTTCTATCGAGATTACCTCGGTATATGGCTTCGGCTATAAACTTGTGATTAAAGAAGAGGTAGCATAAAACTCTGCAATATGAATCTGATATATCGCATAGCTCTTCGCCTTGTTGTAGCGATCTCGGTGCTCCTCTCTTTGTGGGCAGTCTTTTTCTATTATACTATGGTAGATGAGATTCGAGATGAGGTGGATGATGCGTTGGAGGATTATACATCTTTGGTTATCTCTCGCTTTTTGGCAGGGCGTGATCTACCTCGCGAGGGTGATGGCTCGAATAATACGTTTACCATCTCCGCAGTAGATAGACTCTATGCTGATGCCCACTCTCACTACCGTTTTGAGGATGTTGATGTCTATATCCCAGAGAAGAGCGAGTATGAGCCAGCGCGAGTCCTGACCTCTATCTTTAGCGATGGTAAAGGCCAATTCTATGAGCTCAAGGTCGCCACGCCATCTTTCGAGAAAGGTGATCTGTTTACCTCTATCTTGATGTGGATAGTTATCCTCTATCTGCTATTGTTGCTTGCAGTCTTTGGCCTTGCTATGATTGTCTTTTATTCTACCATGCGCCCACTTTTCGCTTTGCTTGAGTGGATTGATGAGTATATCCCAGGTAAAGGCATTAAGCCTATGGATCACACTCCAGAGATTAATGAGTTTAGCCGACTTTATAAAGCCTTTTATGGCGCTATGGAGCGTTCCGAGAATTTGTTTACACGACAATCTCAATTCATTGGTGATGCTTCGCACGAGTTGCAGACTCCTCTTGCCATCATCGGTAATCGCGTGGAGTGGTTGTTGGATTCTACCTCCTTGAGCGAACAACAAGCCGTAGAGTTGTATAAAATTAACTCCACACTCGGCCGTGCTGTGCGCCTCAATAAAACACTCTTGCTCTTGACTAAGATCGAGAATGGTCAATTCCCAGAGACCTCTCAAGTCGATCTTGTTCCGCTTTTGCGGGATCATATTGAGTCATGTGGAGAGGTTTATTCTTCGTGTGAGCTTGAGGTTAATACCTCTCTGCCCGAAAGTTTTGTTGTGCAGGTGAATGAGTCGTTGCTCTCTACCTTGTTAGCAAACCTTGTGAAGAATCTCTATCTGCATACCCCTCAGGGTGGTAAGGGAAGTATTTATATTGAGGGAAATAGACTCTACTTTACCAACGATGGAGAGTCGGCTCTTGATTCCGAGCGTCTTTTCGATCGTTTCTACCACGCCTCTAAGCGAGCCTCTTCTACGGGGTTAGGCTTGGCATTGGTATCTTCTATATGTAAGTATTATGACTTTAAGCTTACATATGATTTCACCGAAGGAAAGCATCGGTTTATTATAGAGTTCTAAAAAATAATGCTGCCAGATACGATTTTGGCAGCATTATTTTTTTGTACTATATATCTAATGTGGTAATGAGGGAGTCACTCTACCAAGCCTGTATGTCAGGTTTGGAGTCTCTGTCGTGCGTAGGATATTGGCCGATAGCGGCACTGAAATATACATTTCAATAATTTTTTCTCAAAAAATGAAAATTTCCTTCATTTTTCAAATTCATTTCATAATCGTGTATAATCTTTGTCATAGGAAAAGTTATTTAAGTGTGAATTTTTAATTATTATCGATTATGAAAAAGATGTTTTTAACTGTTGCCGTTTCGGTGTTTGCGTTGGGTGTTGCTTGTGCGGGTGTTGATCGTCCGATAGAGGTTAATGAGTTACCTGCTAAGGCTCAGAGTTTCTTGAAGGCTCACTTTGCGAATGTGGAAGTTTCGCTTGCCAAGGAGGATAATGAACTTCTTTATAATGAATATGAGGTAGTGCTTGTTGATGGTTCTATGTTGGATTTCAAATCTTCGGGTGAGTGGCGTGAAGTCGATTGCAAGTATGGACAGGTCCCATCAGCTATCGTTCCTAAGCAGATTCTCAAGTATTTGAGTTCAAAGTATCCAGATGTAAAGGTTGTTAAGATCGAGCGTCTGCGTAAGGGCTTCGAAGTTTCGCTTTCGAACCGTATAGAGCTTGAGTTTGATCAGCAATTCAGAGTGGTAGATATCGATGATTAGTCTATTTTTTGTAGTGTATTTTGGTTAAAAAAGGAGAGAACTCCGACTCAGGCTTTGAGTCGGAGTTCTCTCCTTTTTATGTATTGATATTATTCTATCTCCCAAGTCTCGCCTGAGCGCAAAAGATCATCCATACACTTGATCTTCGCAGTAGCCTGTACCTCCTTTACCTGCTCATCTACCTTCTCATCATATATCTGAGCATCCTTTACATCACGGATTACACCCACAGCAACAGGGTACTCTGGATACTTCATTGCAGCCAACATCGAGTGCAAAGTAGTATCCTCTGTATGAGCGTCATGAGTAAGTACATCGTCTATTGTGTAACCATCTTCGCCGAGGGTTACGACCTTTAGACGCATATTCTCGAATACCAATCCCTTCTGGTTGTCCTTACCAAAGAGCATCTTCTCGCCATGGCGCAGCGTGATAGTATTCTCTGTACGAGTAGCCTTGTCGCCTGCAAAGAGGGCGTGAGTCTTGTCGTTGAAGATCACACAATTTACCAGAGCCTCTACTACAGCCATTCCCTTATGCTCGGCAGCAGC
>JAFOZN010000123.1 GCA_017391185.1 Alistipes sp.
CTTAAGTTGCTTATCTGTAGGCCAAAACCATGTAGACTTCATACCCAACGGATCCAAAACCTCTTGGTTGAGGTAATCCTCCCACTTCATACCTGTGACAACCTCCACGATTGCTGCGCCGATATCAATACCGGTATTAGAATACAACTCACGGGTACCAGGCTCGAACATAATAGGAGATTCAGCAGCAACGGCAGCTACCTGACGCAGAGGTGCGCCACCACTCCAACCACCACCACGAACATCATTGCGCTTAACACTCGCCTCGAAAGGAAAACCTCCCGTATGATTGAGCACCATACGAACAGTAAGCGTATTCTTCGCCCGATGCAGAGTCTTCACTCCATCTTTATTCGACACCTGCACCCACAACTCCTTAAACTCAGGCAAATACTTTGAGACAGGATCATCGAGCGAGATTTTGCCCTCTTCTACCAATTTAGCTATCGTTACACCACAGAAACCCTTAGTCTGCGAACACTGCATAAAGACGTTATCCAACTTAATAGGACGCTTGGCTGCCACATCGGCATAACCCACACAACACGTCTCCTGAACACCATCCTTATAAAACACACTGATAGCGCCCGACAACTGACCATTATCCACATAAGGCTGCAAAACCTCCTGAGCATAGGTTGTCTTAGAATCCTTCGCCTTCTTCTGCGCTGATGCATCTACACTAAACGACACCATCACAATGATGAGTGCGCACACAAATTTCATAAATCTTCTCATATCTTATTTGTTTTACGTTTTAGTCAAATTTGTTATACCTTCAAGAATGTCTTTTTACGATATAGGAAATAGAGCAACAACCAGCATACGATAACATATCCCAAATTAACAAATACATTACCCCACAACTCTGGCATATGTGAGGCTGCACCCTTGAAGAAGTAGTTGGATGTTGTCCAAAGATTCATAATACGCTGAGCCATGTAGATGGTGATAGAGTTCATACCCACAACACGGAATACAAAAGTCCACTTCTGCCATCCTCGCACATCCACCAAATAATAGAACAGAGCCATCATCGCCACAGAATAACCACCTACGGCACATACGAATGTGCTCGACCAAAGCATCTTATTGATTGGCACAAAACCCTTAGCAAGCAATGCCACCACAATCAGTATAGCAGCTCCTAAGAACATCCAAAGAGTCTTTCTTTCGCCCGACATACGCTCCTTGGGCAAGCGAATCAACTCACCCGTAAATACACCCAGCATGGCTGTAACCACAGCAGGCAGAGCCGAAAGCAGACCTTCGGGATCGAAATGGTTATTATCGTAAATCAATCTACCAGGCATAAACATGCGATCGATATAACCAACGAGATTTCCCTCACGACTCAACGGATCTGCATCGACAACATCTGGAGCACCGACATATTTAGACAAAAGAGCATATCCCACAAGTATCGCTACCGAGATCCAAGCACGAGTCTTAACGCCAAAATTGACATAGAGCAAAGCGGCGCCCATCCATGCGATACCAATACGAGCCAAAACGCTGGCACAACGCAAATTCTCAAAATCAAAACGGAACAGACCGTTATAAATCAAGCCCAAGAATATAAGCATCGCCGCACGGCGGAAGATCTTGGCATAGACCTTAGCCTTAGAGTAACCCAACTCCTGCTGCTTGGCGTATGAGAAAGGAAACGAGACTCCCGCCAAAAACAAAAACAGAGGGAAGATTGTATCGTGATGGGTAAGGCCATCCCACGCAACATGTTCCATATTGTGAGCTATGGCATCTGTCACGGGATTAGGCCACAGAGCGCACAAAGTAGCAACAAGCCCCGAAAGACCCATGATAAAAAACATGTCAAAACCTCGCAAAGCATCGAGGGACATCAAGCGTTGATTCTTCATATTAGATGTGAGTTAATGATTTTAGCTTAGTTATATTTATACAAATGTAGAAAATTATCTGTGAATAATCGAACATAATGGAGAAAAATGAAGCCTTCAATATAAATAGTTGTAGCGCATACTCAAATCGAGTTGCGCTACAACTATTTACCACCCATTGCTAAAATTAGAGTTTCAAACTATCGATCTCTCGCTGAAGTCCATCCAAAAAACGTGAAGCATGAGCCCCATCCATCTGAGTATGATGAAATTGAAACGATACGGTCAGCGTAGTCTTAAACCATGAGCGTTTGTATTTTCCCCAAATCATAAACGGATTATTAAATACACCGCTATACATACCCACCGCACCATCTATCTCGTATTGAGCCAAAGCCGATGTCCCTATAACCATACTCTGCTGCGAAAGATCATGGTCCGTACAACTTTGAGCTACCTGATTGGTAAGACGCAGATAATCGTTATTGAATTGCACTAAATCCTCATTATACGGCAGATCACACGAACTCACCTCACCAGCACTGTTGGCTACAATGGTATTCACCGCAATACTTTCATACTGCATGAGTTTATCGCCTACAGGCAAGAGATAAAACTCCTTGATTTTGCTTGCCGCCCTGCCGATACAATAGCACATCAACATATTGAATTTCAGTCCATTTCGGAGACTTAATTTCACAAGTCGCGACACATCGAGTCTCTTAAAAAAAGTCACCATCGGCATAGGAGCCTGCATCCACATCTCAAAAGCGTAGGCTCTGGTGGTCTCTTTGGGATTAATCTCTCTCATAAGTCTAATTTTGGAAAAGGGATGACAAAGGTAGCATTTTTTCGCATATTCACACAATTTTACCGCTACATTATCAGCCCAAGAGATAGCATATTTTACATTTTATCGGAAAATTTATGGGTGGATATTTGGCACTCTTATTTTTTTTACATATTTTTGCATCGCTTTTCCGAAAGCAACATAAGGTTTGGAAGGATGGGTGAGTGGCTGAAACCACCAGTTTGCTAAACTGACGTACTCGATTAGGGTACCGGGGGTTCGAATCCCCCTCCTTCCGCAAAACGAAACAAGAAGATGTCGAAAGACATCTTTTTTTTGTTTTTATGCATATGACGAAAATCTATTTTCGGCGTAGGGGTAAAAATAAAAATTACTACGAAGTAGTTCTTGTTGAGTTATTTTGCAAGAGCCCCTGCGGCGAGCAGAGGGGAAAGGCGTTAAGCGAAGCGACCATAGGGAGCGTAGTAGCCAATCCCCCTCCTTCCGCAGAAGAACAAAAGGTGTCGAGGATTCGACACCTTTTGTTTTGTATATAAAGTTAAATTCCCGACTCCATATCTGAAGTCGGGAATTTTGTAACTACATAAATCTTTATCCTACTCGGCTACGATTACATAGCGCAGAGCTCGGCCATTAGGATATACTCCATCGATAGTTGTCACCTTCTCGTTGATGCGCTGGAAATCATCTGTTGAGAGTATTGGGCGATCGTTGATATAGGTAATCACGAAGCCCTCCTTTACGCCCGAACGAGCCAAAATACCCTCGCGCTTAACGCTTACAACCTGCACACCACCACGAATCTCCAA
>JAFOZN010000124.1 GCA_017391185.1 Alistipes sp.
AGTAGATTACTTCACGAACTTAGCATTCTGCAAGTATGCTGCACTCTTAGCAACGCCCTCCCACATACGAGCCAAACGCTGCTCACGAGTCTCACCCTCTGGGCCACGTGGCATCTCCTGCTCAACTACGAAATCCTTCCAGCCATTAGCATAGAACTGCTTGTAGATAGCCTCGAAATCGATCTTGCCACTCTCGCCGATAACCATATCATCCTTGATGTGGAGCATCTGGATACGATCTGGATACTGCTTCAAATAAGCAACAGGATCCTTACCGCCACGAGTTGTCCAATATACGTCCATCTGGAAGAATACATACTCAGGATTTGTGTT
The DNA here is from genome assembly GCA_017391185.1 of Alistipes sp. Lineage (GTDB taxonomy): Bacteria > Bacteroidota > Bacteroidia > Bacteroidales > Rikenellaceae > Alistipes. The sequence goes on from JAFOZN010000124.1 coordinate 334, forward strand.
CTCGATCATGTACTCCCAAATTACCTTACCCTCCATCACGTTATACTCGTGAGAGTGATTGTGGTAACCGAGCTTAATACCATACTCCTTACCGAGCTTACCTACCTCGTTGAAGTAGTCACACACAGCCTTCAACTCCTGAAGATTGCTACCCAAGTTGAAACCAGGGATAACGCAATACTTAGCACCCATAGTCTTAAGGCCCTCAAATACACCACGCCACTGGTTCATCACACCCTCCTTATCGTTAGGATTCATACCGATTGAAGTGTGTGTAGAGATAATCTGCAAACCCTTAGCATCGCACAATGCCTTGAACTCAGCAGCTGGCAAACCGAAGCAATTAGGGCTACCCAAAGTCTCAACTACATTGTAACCAGCATCAGCAACCTTCTGCAAAGATGCCTCAACATTCTTCATATCCTGATTTACAGAATAGAGCTGGAGTCCGATCTTCTTCTCACCACAGCAAGAAGAGAACAAACATACAGTTGCAAGAGCAACCGATACGACAGAAAAAATCTTCTTCATTTGATTGATATTTAATTGGTTAATTAGTTTACTTAAAATATCGCTTGAGGTATAATACACAATACCTCGCACTTTAATTGTACAAATTTAATAAATTCTCTGTTAATTAGCAATACTACAACAAAATTTGACTTTCAGTTTTATATCTTTTCAGCATGATGCATATATACCGATTTAGGATTGCATTTCTTTATAAAAGTTTGTAACTTTACCATAGAATATCAACAAAAAAACTAATCAACATTATGAACAAGAAGAGTATCACACTGCTTATTGTGCTATTGATCTCAATTTTCGATAGCTTCGGACAACAGAGAGAAGAGCTTTGGATCAAAAACGGAGAGCGCAACATATATGGCATCATAAGCCGTCCCGACACCAAAGCCAAGCGTCAGGGCGTGGCAATCATAGCTCACGGATTCAACGGCACACACCACTCAGGAATGACATATTTTGAGCTTTTCAATTCGCTTGGATATCAGTGCTACACTTTCGATTTCCCCTCAGGATCAATCTACAGCCGAAGCGATAATGACACCATGAAGATGTCGATTCTCAACGAGCAAAGCGATCTGGAGGCTGTAATTGAGTATTTCAGCGCGCAAGCAGATGTTGACAAAAGCAAAATAGTAGTCATAGGCGAGAGTCAGGGCGGTTTGGTGGCAGCACTCGCAGCAGCGAACGTCAAAAACCGAATCGAAAAATTGATACTTATCTTCCCCGCATTATGCATCCCTGAGAATTGGATACAACGCTACCCATCTATCTCGGATATCCCTGAGAGAACAGAATTATGGGGTGTAGGCCTAAGCCGAGAGTTCTTCTTAGAGTTACGCACATTAGATGTATTCGGAGATATCGGCAAGTACAAAGGTCCTGTGCAGATTATACAAGGCGATGCTGACAACATTGTATCGATGAAAGACTCGGAGCGTGCGATTACGCTCTACAAGAGTGCTAACCTACACGTAATCAAGGGTGCGGGGCATGGCTTCAAACCCCACGAACAGAAGGAGTCATTGTCTATCATCAAGCAATTTATGGCTAAATAATTCATGCAGACAAAATAGGGCGAGAATAACCTTCTCGCCCTATTTTTCGGATCGTACAAATCCAGCTACTTAACAAATTTAGCATTCTTAAGATAATCGGCACACGCCTTTACGCCCGACCACATCTTATTTAGATTAGCCTCGTTCTCGGCTTTATCATCCCCTATACTGAATGGGAGTTCGTACTCAGCATAGAAATCACGCCATCCATTAGCATAAAATTGCTCAAAAATAGCCTCAATATCAATCTTACCACTCTGGCCCAACACGCCCTCATCTTTGAGATGAAGGACTCTTATATGATCGGGATAACTCTTCAAATAGTGCATAGGATCAGCCTCTCCCATATTTAACGGACAAACATCGAGCTGAATGAAGAACTTATCAGGATCGGTATTCTCGATTACGTAATCCAAGATGGTCACGCCCTCAACCTTAGCAAAATCTCCCTTATGATTGTGATAGCCGAGTTTTAGGCCATACTCCTGAGCCAACTCTCCCACCTTCATACAATAGTCGCAAGTGGCTTTAACCTCCGCCAATGTAGAGCCGAAATTCATGCCAGGAATCACGCTATATTTTGCCCCAAGACGTTGCATAATGGAGAAATGATTGCGCCACGCAGCCATAGTTGCCTCCATATTATCGGCTTGCATTGGAATTAAAGTATGAGTTGAAGTAATAGAGAGTCCGAGCTTATCACACAGCGACTTATAATCTTCGGGTGAGAGCCCCAAACAAGGATCTCCTTGCCACGAAAGAGTCTCGATAGTGTTATAGCCTGCATCGGCTATTTTTTCAAGCATAGACTCCACATCCGAGAAATCCTGATGCACCGAATAGAGTTGGATACCAATCTGCTTGCCTCCCCCACAGGACAGCAACATCAAAGTCGCAAAAATAGATAGTAAAAGATGTTTCATACGATCACAAAATTGAAGTTTAATACAAATATACGAATTTTAGTCAAAGAAATACTATTTTCCGCCATCGGAAATACGAAAATTATAGATAAGAAATAGTGAAATTTGCTTATTTTTTGTAAATTTGCGAAAATTTAGAATTTTTAACTCAAATTTAATTCAAATAAAACACTATGAAAGAGGCTATTGCTATTCTTACAGGTGGCGGTCCAGCACCTGGTATGAACACAGTTGTCGGCAGCGTTGCCAAGACATTCCTTGCTAAGGGTTACCGTGTAATCGGTTTGCACTATGGTTATTCAGGTCTTTTCAACCCAACTCCACGTTATGAGGATTTGGACTTCGTAAAGGCTGACTTTATCTTCAACCAGGGTGGTTCTTACCTCACTATGAGCCGCTTCAAGCCAACTGATAAGGATTTTGAGGAGAACTTCAACCTCTCATTCTTCCAGGATAACAACGTTAAGTTGTTGGTAACAGTAGGTGGTGACGATACAGCTTCTACAGCTAACCGTATCGCTAAGTTCTTGGAGGCTAAGCAGTATCCTATCGCTAACATCCACGTTCCAAAGACTATCGACAATGACCTTCCATTGCCAGCAGGTTCTCCTACATTCGGTTACCAGTCTGCTAAGGAGGGTGGTACAGTTATCGGTCGCGCCGTATATAACGATGCTCGCACATCGGCTAACTGGTTCGTAGTAGCAGCTATGGGTCGTTCAGCTGGTCACCTTGCATTCGGTATCGGTTCTGCTTGCCACTACCCAATGATCGTAATCCCTGAGATGTTCAACAAGTCTGAGATCACAGTAGAGAAGATCGTTAATTTGGTAGTTTCTTCTATCATCAAGCGTAAGATCATGGGTATCGAGTATGGTGTTGCTATGATTTCTGAGGGTGTATTCCACGCTCTTTCTGACGAGGAGATCCGCAACTCAGGTATCCACTTCACATATGACGATCACGGCCACCCAGAGTTGGGTAAGGTATCGAAGGCTAACATCTTCAACGAGATGTTGGAGAACAAACTCAAGCAGATCGGCTTGAAGGTTAAGTCTCGTCCAGTAGAGATCGGTTACGAGGTACGTTGCCAGACTCCTATCGCTTACGACTTGGTATATTGCTCTGAGTTGGGTATGGGCGTTTACAAGCTCTTCTCTGAGGGTAAGACAGGTTGCATGGTTTACATCTCACAGGATGGTTTCGTATCACCACTCTACTTGAAGGATTTGCAGGATCCTACAACAGGCAAGATTCCACCACGTCTCGTGAACATCGAGTCTGACAAGATCCAGCAGGTGATCAACAACATCCTCCACTACATCACTGAGGAGGACTACGAGGCTGCTAAGGCATACGTAGAGAATCCTGAGGCTTACGACTTCAAGAAGATCTTGAACTGGTAATCCATTATTTAGGATAACGTCACGCCGCAACTCCCGATTGGGAATTGCGGCGTTTTTATATTAATTTCAAAATCCAAAATCAAGTTGCGGATCGGGATAGAGATTTATAACGCGGCATCCAGCATAGCGTGCGCGGCGAAGAGTATAGGCCGTACCTCCACGAGGCACACCATCCCACCAAGCAACTACCACCGTAGCATTATCTACCAGAAAATCATTACGCCTAAGATAGCTCCTGTCCGAAGGCACATCGCTCAAAAACTCCGCCCCATCGGCGATATCCGCCACCCGCTTATATTGCTCAGCATCCTCGCCTCGAAAGAGCTGAAAGAAACCCTTATGTGGAACTACGGCGATAAGTTC
>JAFOZN010000125.1 GCA_017391185.1 Alistipes sp.
GGCAACCAGATATAACGTGCATCACTTGGGTGCTGCGGACGCCAGATATCTGCCATAAAGATAAAGGCATCCTTCTTACCCTGCACAGGCAGGATATAGGTACTCTGACCACCAAATGTGAGCTTTGCCTTAGGGCCTACACATGGACTCGGATGCTTTGTCCATGGGCCATAAATATTATCTGCCGAGAACATACGAGCCTCATTGGGTGCCCAGCCCGTACAACCTGAACATATCATCCAATACTTGCCGTTACGCTTGAAAATAGCAGGCGCTTCGTTGTGTCCTGCTGGAGCAAATCGCACATAGTTGCCATTGTGTGAGAGGTAATCATCGCTCAGCTCGGCAATATGCAGAGTGAGGTTGTCCTCCGAAGAGTATATATGGTAGGCCTTGCCATTATCATCCACATACAAAGTCATATCGCGCGACATCTGACCTCCTGCCAAATCACGCTTTACGAACAAGCCCTTCTCGATAGCCTGATACCACTTTGGCACCCACCACTCCTTATAATCGGCAGGATTCAATGCCTCCATCTCAGCCTTAGCCGCTGCATCCATATTCATAGGCACCTTGCCTGGATTTACACGACCTGAGCCGATGAATTTATATGGCCCCTCTGGCTTATCTGCCACCGCCACAGCAGCACGAGCAGCCTCATAACCACGACCACGAAGCTCCAGATGGAACCACATGACAAACTTCTTGGTCTTCTTATTATAGATTACCTTTGGTCGCTCGATGGTACAACCTCTGACAATATCGCTCTTGGGATCATTCTCCACCTTCAGTGCTACACTCTCCTGAGTCCAATCAGTCAGATTCTTCGAAGAATAACACATCACACCCACCAAAGCTGCGCTGGTATGGTCGCTCTTGTTCTCACCAAACCAATAATACGTACCCTTGTGATAGAGAATACCGCCACCATGCGCATTAACATGAACGCCTGTATTATCGGGCCACAACTCACCCGACTTGATAGGCTTCAAAGGTTCTTTAGCCTCCACACTCATCGCCATCGCAAAAAGTCCAACAGCCAAGAATAACAACTTTCTCATAGTAGAATCTTTTATTTAATTATTGAAAAATATGCTTGTACTTATTTATAAAATAGACAGGCGTACAACTCCACGCATGACACGCACTATTGACCACATGCATGCCGTATGGACTACGCTTATCATCCTTCGGATCATAAACCTCCCAGAAAGTATCGGCACCCTTATCTATCATGCCGCCCCAATACTTTAACATAAGTTCTCGCGCCTGGGTCTCCATACCGCAATGCAAGAGAGCCTCTATTATGTAGTGATAAGCATAAGGCGAACCAGGATAACATGTACTCTCATCCTCCAGCACATAACGCATAGCACGCTGCGCCTCCTTACGCGAGAATGTATCCGACAGAGTCATCCACGCCTGCGAAAGATACGATATCTGTCCCTGCTCACCTGAGAGCATCACACCTCTCTTTTTATCATAGAGCTCAGACTTTGAAGCTCGGCGCATCTGATCCAAGACCTTCTCCCACTCCTTAACAGGCTCTCTATCCTCATAACCTAACATCTCGGCCAATTCATAGCTCTTGGCAATACAGAATGTCATCAAGCCCTGCATTGGTGTTGCACGATTCAAATCATCCTTCCAATCAAAGACCAACCACCATGCTGGTTGCTTATTCACATCATAGATACCATCCTTGAGGTATGTGCGGGCAAACTCCACCTGATACTCTACCACAGGCCACAAATCCTCGGCAGTCTGACGATCTCCCGTCTCCTTGAAGTATTCCAACAGAGCTACGCCATACAACAGGCTATAATCATGTACATGCTGATTGATCTGAGGCATGGGCGTAGGATATTCATACACTGTCGCATGCAAATAACCATCCTCATCTGCCAACGCCGCCAACAGATATAGGCATCGTTTGGTCAAAGTGTGGTTACGATAGGAGTAAGCATTTGCCAACGCCTCCAAATATAGATCTCCAATCCACAATCGCTGATCTCGCTTCGGGCCATCCTCATATACGGTCTGCATACACTCGGCGAGGGTTTTCAAACCCACTTGATTTATGCGGCGGATCATCGGATCACAATCCTCGCTCAACGCCATAGGCTCACCCGTAGCCGAAGTGACTGCATCGAAGGAGAAATCCTCTATTACAAAATCAAAATATGACTCGGCCAAAACCTCAATCTTCACATATCGGCACGCTATACGGCGAGGAATCTTCACCTCATCTGGCAGACGCATAATAGTAATTACCTCATCCTGCAACCATGCTCGGCTCAAACTTCCTGTATATGGATCGAAAGGAGTCATCACCTCGGCAGGTAACTCCGCAAAGGTGAGTTTCAAACGCACGGGAGCATCGGCAGGCATACCCGTATGATTTACTTTAAAAGTAACATATCCCGTATAGTGATCTCCCAAATCCAGAATGATGGGAGCATGACCTTTGAGCGAAGTTTTATAAAAATTCTCAATCGCTTGATCACTCTTCACCATACGCCACCCCTGAAAAGCACCATCATCCGCTACACCCTCGACAATGGCTACGGGCTTAACCAAAGTATGTTTGAGCTCAGGCATATTTGCCTGTGCTTTATCGAGCCACTCCACGCGCTTATCTGCCCACTTTATAGAGCTAACCTCCGATAGCGATAACTTAGGCATCTGACTCTGCGCCTGAGCCAACGAAGTGAATAGAATTGTGTGGCAAAGCACTAAAAAAAGGCGAAAAAAGTTTTTCATATCATATCTAATTTATCGGGGCGCAATAGAGCCTCGTTTACTTTTGATTTTAAATATTGCTCGCTCGATATAATTTTGAATATCGGCACGAAGTTTATTATAAAGCGGACAAGCCGTATAATTCTCATTATCGAGCAAGACATCGCGTATCGAGCGCAACTGATTCATATAGTTACTCATCTCGTTTTTAAGTGAAATACCCTCCTTGCTTGAGGATTGAATCTGTGCCACAGACATCTTGCGCAGTTTATCGCAGACGCTGTTGAGCATCACCATCACAACATTGTCCATGAGCGTATGTCCATGCATGAAAAGGTAGGTGGTCTCTGGTTCTACACCTCTCTGGCGAAGTCTCTGGGCAAACTCATCCATACAAGAAGCCATCTCAGGATAACGCTCCTCAAGACGTTGCACTTTACGATTTATCTGACGCTCCAGCCATGCCAAAGTATCCGCTCCGTTATTCTCCACCTCCAGATAACCCAAACGTACCGCATTCTTAAACTCTATCAGAGGCAAAACCGACACACTATCAATCTGAGCCGAATAGGCATACCACAAAAACAGAGGATAGACTCTGCGTGAATACTCGGCCATGAACTCTACGAAATCAAATATCTTGCTGTCGTTTTTGGTCGCCTTCACACATACATTATGTAACGAAGGTGCGTAGCAGAGGTAATTCTCGGTAGCGTATGTATAGGTGTGGAACATAAACTCCGCATCACAAATCTCCTTAGCCTGAGGAGTCTCATCTCCAAAAAGATAGTCAAAATCGGAATCTACACAGAGCAAGAGATGATCATTCGAGCGAGGGATCATCGACATCAAGACCTTCTTGCCTTTAGGCAGATCTTCACGCGTGGGGACAGATATCTCGAATCGCAGATATTCATTGTCGAAGTGATCGAAAATAGCTCTCCAGAAGGCCACATCTTCGTAACCCTCGACATATACATGCACCAACTCCCTACCATCATCAATCTTCACAGGAGCAACAAATCGCTCATCGGAGGTAAAGTAATTGGTCTGATATTGCCTTTTTTCCGCCTTAGATTGTTTCATAATTTGTTGTAAATATAATAAAATAGTAAATTTGCACCAAACATTAACTGCGGATTTATTCTCTCCCAAAGACAAATTTTGTTTTTTAGCTCGTGGGGCAGGATTCTTGGGAGATTATTTCCGAATAAACAGAGATAAAATGAGCGACTGGAAAGAGCGTTTAGGGATGGTATATTCGACAAATCCCGACTTTCAATACACCACATCTGAGCAAGAAGAGACCACTACCCTCTCGCCAGAAAAGCAAAATCTGAGAGTATGGCTTGACCGCAAACAACGTGGCGGCAAGGTTGTAACTCTTGTCAAGGGTTTTGTGGGTACAGAGGCTGACCTTGCAGAGCTGGGACGCATGCTCAAGAGCAAATGCGGAGTCGGCGGCTCGGCCAAGGACGGCGAGATTATAATCCAAGGCGACCATCGTGACCGAGTGACAGAGCTACTCCTCAAAGCGGGATACAAATGTAAAAAGGCTGGCGGTTAATCTCTATAGGCGATGCGATTAAGAGGCAAGATACTCTCACTCATCTTTGCGCTACTCTCGATTTTGAGCGCATGGAATCTGCATGCCCAATACTATAGTTGGGGTGCCGATCCTGCACGCTTTCGCTGGATGGTTGCCAAAGGTGATAAATCGACAGTAATCTACCCCGAACACGCCTCCGAGATTGGCCTTACGACACACTATTTTGCCGAGCGTATGAAGCCCTACGTATCATACGGACTTCAACTTCCACCGCTGAATATGCCATTTGTCGTACATCCAGAAAATATGCGTTCAAATGGCCTTGTGATGTGGCTCCCAAAGCGTATCGAGTTCCTCTCCTCGCCCTCGATTGATGGCTACTCGATGCCTTGGATCAAGCAACTCGTAGCACACGAATATCGCCATGCCGCACAATACAACAATCTCAACGTAGGAGTGGTAAAATTCCTAAGCTATCTGCTTGGCGAGCAAAGCTCCACCGTAGGACTTATATTCCTGCCACTATGGATGATGGAGGGCGATGCCACCATGTGTGAAACTCAGGCTTCGACCTTTGGCCGAGCCTTGCAACCCTCCTTTACGCTCGAATACCGAGCTATGGGAGATATCAACAATCGTTACCGCAATATAGACAAACTCTTTTGCGGATCTTATCGTGATTTCATCCCCGACCACTACCAGCTCGGTTATCAACTCGTGGCACAGGGCGATGAGATGGCCGAAGAGGTGATGGCCAACAAGATGGGAGCATTTCGCGCTCGTCGCCCTTGGTATATCATATCTACGGGAATGACGATGAAGAAGCTCTTCGGTTTTAATATCAACACTCTTTTTAAGAGTACGTTTGAGACTTTGACCAACCATTGGGGCACTCTGCCTAAGGTCAGCAACTCGGCAGAGCTGCTATCTACACCTCGATTCACAAGCTATACAACATACTCCCATCCTATAACCATAGGCGAGGAGCTACTTATCACCAAAGTCGATTTAGATCGACCTTCACTCTTTGTTGCACTCAACCCCAAGACAGGACAGGAGCGAGAGTTGAGTTATACGGGTAGTATCTCTACACGCCCCGCATTTGACAAGGTCAACAATCGTATCTGGTGGACCGAATACAGACGCAGTGCAATGTTTGCCGAGAAGGTTACATCTACGCTCTGCTATATGGATTTGGACAAACTCAAGCCTCGCACCCAGCCTATGCGTAAGCGTAACGTTCTCTACCCCACACCCGATGACCGAGGTGGTTTGGCGTGGGTTGAGTACGCGGCAGATGGCCACTACTCGCTTCATCACAAAGGAGAGGATGGCTCTCAAAAAGATTTTGATCTGCCTTTTGGTTATGAGATACACTCTCTGGCTTGGGATAATCTAACTGATCTTCACTACTGCATAGTAACCTCCGACAAGGGTATGTCTATATGTAGCGTATCTTCAGATGGCCATCTTTCTGAGGTCACCCAACCCGCATACATCACTTTGAGTAATCTGAGAGCCCGCGATGGTAAGCTCTATTTCGGTTCGATAGCATCGGGTAAGGATGAGGCGCACTATTTCGACCTCCTATCGGGTAAGGAGTATCAGATTTCAGAATCCACCTATGGCTCGTTCGCCCCTGCACCAATGGAGGATGGTCAGGTGGTGATGACAACCTACGATTCGATTGGTTATCACCCCGCAATACAGAATATCGACAAAGCTATTCGCCAAGTAGGCTACTCACCCACACCTCGCAATATAGTAAATCCGCCTCGCAAGAGTTGGGGTATTATCAACCTCGATACAGTCAGCATATCTCAGCCCGATTCGATACTTGAATCCTCTCCTCGCAAGATTCGCCGCTATCGCAAAGGGCTTACGCTATTTAACCTGCATAGTTGGGCTCCACTATCATACAATCCTTTTGAGCTGAGCGAGGATAGCTCCATCAGCCTCAACGCTGGTGCCACCATCATGACACAAAATCTGCTCTCCTCGATGCAGGGATTTTTCAGCTATGGTTACAATCGCCACAACGGTAGTATCTGGAAGGGGGAGTTGCGTTACTACGGTTTAGGCCCTACCATCAGTATCAATGCCACATACGGCGGTCGCCAAAATATCTATCCGATATACACATACGACCCCGAAAAGCACCAAATCAACCTCCCCGAAGAGCCTCACAGAGGTAAATACTACTCCTACGGAGTAAGCGTCTCTCTACCCATGATGTTTGAGCGAGGTTACCATACGCGCTACCTTGTAGCTTCGGTAGGATGGGACTACTCCAATGGATTAGTTGCCAATACGGGCAAGTTTAAAATTGATCAAAGCGGTATCAGCAATATCGCCACGATAGGTTATAAGAAGGGAATACATCTGACTCAATTTGGTCTTGCATTCCAAGATTTTGTCAGACTCTCGCACCGAGATTTCGCACCACGTTGGGGTATCACTACCTCTGTAAACTACGCCATGAATCCTGCACACGAAGGATTCAGTGACCTTGTATCGCTATATGCCAAATTATATACCCCAGGATTTCTTGCTCACAACTCGCTGAGTATAGCTCTTGCATACCAGACATCCATAGGAGGTTTTAAAAGCACAGATGCACTCTCTGCGCTGAGTTTCAAAGCCACAAGACTTCTCCCAAGAGGTTTTGACTCTACGCAGATAGAGAATCGCAACTTTATGGCAGGCTCCGTAAACTACCAACTCCCCGTATGGTGTCCCGATGGAGGTTGGCAGGGAATAATCTACTTTAAGCGAATCAGAGTAAATGCAGGTTTTGACTATGCTCAATTCGAGCGAGAGTTCTTCCGCACAGATGGTAAACTCTACCACCAGTGGCATAGCATCAACTCGTGGGGTGCAGATATAATTTTGGATTGTAATCTACTCAGCCAACCAGCCGCAGGTACTACGGCTCTCAAGTTCTCAGTATATCGCCCCAGCGAGGGAGGAATGTTCTTCTCAGCAGGGATAGAGTTGCCTTTCTAAGTAAAAGTCCTCACTCTACAGATCAAAAAATGCTCTTGGAGCGTTATTATGACGGAGTAATCTAAATTTATAAAAATAAATTTATACCTTTGCATTTTGGATAAAAGCGATAAAGGATTGATGAAGAACTTTTTTAAATCTCAGAAGAATATCATAAAGCTGATGTGGATCTGCGTGATGGGTCCCATCGCTTTGATTTTTATAATGCTCACACTTGCTGCATTGGGCGTCTTTGGTCGTATGCCATCTTTCGAGGAGTTGGAGAACCCTAAGAGCAACCTCGCTACGGAGATCTACGGCGATAACGGTCATGTCATAGGTACATTCTTTGTGCAGAATCGCTCTTTTGTGCAGTATGAGGAGCTATTCCCTGAAGACCCTGCACGCCATATCTCACTCGATGGTCGTGACGTACCTCCTGTGGTAGCAGCATTGATTGCAACAGAGGATGTTCGTTTCCGTAGCCATTCGGGTATTGATATCCCATCGCTTTTCCGTGTAGGTATCAAGACTATCGCTCTGCAAAACCAATCTCAGGGAGGTGGTAGTACCATCACCCAGCAGTTGGCCAAGAACCTCTTCCCTCGCGATACGGTGCGTGACCGTAGCAAGGTTGGTCGCACCATGAAACTCGTGCAGTCAAAATTCAAGGAGTGGATTACAGCCCTGAAATTGGAGCACAACTACACCAAGGAGGAGATCGCTGCCATGTACCTCAACATCGTAGGTTACGGTTCAAACGCCTACGGTATTAAGTCAGCGGCCAGCACCTTCTTCGGTAAGTCGCCTGAGGAGCTCAATATCCAAGAGGCAGCTATGCTTGTCGGTGTGGTAAATGCCCCTACACGCTATTCGCCCGTGAGAAATCCTGAGAATGCTTTGGCCCGCCGTAATCTGGTACTTGATCGTATGCGCTCGGCTGGTGCCATATCGCGCAAGATGTGCGATTCGCTCTCGGCTCTGCCTATCACTCTGCAATACAAACCTATCTCTCACAACGAGGGTGAGGCTACATATTTCCGCGAAATGTTACGTAATGTGATGAATGCCAAGCGTCCTACACGCCGACAATTCCTCACCGATTGGGACTACGAGCAAGCCATCAAGGAGTACGATGAGAATCCACTCTATGGTTGGTGTCTAAAGAACAAAAAGGCAGACGGCACAAACTACAATATCTATCGTGACGGTCTGAGAATCTACACCACCATCAGCCCTGCCATGCAGGAGTACGCCGAGTATGCCGTACAGAAGCAGATGGAGTCTGTAATCCAGCCTCGTATGGATCGACAGGTGAAGTCCACGGGAGTTCTTTTCCAAGATACCGAGCCAGAGGAGAGAGAGGCAATAATCAAGCGCGCCATGAAGAACTCGGATCGCTACCGCGAGCATAAGAAGTTGGGCTTGAGCGAGAAGGAGATATTTGCCTCGTTTGAGAAGAAGTGCAAGATGCGCATCTTCACATTCAAGGGCGAGCGCGACACATTGATGACGCCCAAGGATTCTATCCTCCACCACAAGCGTATCATGCGTGCCAGCTTGGTGGCTATGGATCCTCGTACGGGACATGTCAAGGCTTATGTCGGAGGTCCAAACTTCCGCTACTTCAAATACGATATGGCCAAGCAGGGTAAGCGTCAGATTGGCTCTACGGTAAAGCCCTTTATCTACACCTTTGCCATCGACCAATTGGGACTTACTCCATGTACCTATGCTCCTAACCTTCCTGTGTCGATCGAGACTCCAGCAGGTATCTGGTCACCAAAGGAGGCGGGTAAGGTAGAGTATGATGGAGTACAACACCCTCTCTATTGGGGTTTGGCAAACTCGCGTAACAACTACTCGGCATGGATCATGAAGCAGGCCAAGCAGCCTGAGACCGTAGCCGACTTCCTCCACAACATGGGTATTCGCAGCTATATCTACCCTGCATATGCCCTCTGTTTGGGCGCCTTCGAGTCAAATGTTTTCGAGTTGGTTTCTGCCTACTCGACATTCGTAAACGAGGGTGTTCATATCGACCCTATCTTTGTGACTCGCATCGAGGATCGTCAGGGTAACCTTATCTCAAGTTTTATCCCTAAATCTCAGGATGCAGTCAACAAACATACGGCATACACCATGCTCACCATGCTCCAGCGTGTAATCACCGCAGGTACGGGTGGTCGCTTGCAGTGGCAGTTCGGTATGGAAGATATGGAGATCGGAGGTAAGACGGGTACATCGAACGAAAACCGCGATGCATGGTTTATGTGCGTTATGCCGCAGCTCGTGGCAGGCTCTTGGGTAGGTGGTGAGGATCAGTCGGTACACCTGAGCAACCAAGGCGAGGGTAGTATCATGGCTTTGCCTATCGTGGGTGAGTTCCTCAAGAAGGTCTACGATGACAAGACTCTGGGCATCAGCCGCAACGCCAAATTCTCTCGACCTGAGGGATGGCAATCATACGACTGTCCGAAGGAGATGGCTCCCGATGCCAATGTGGTGACAAACAATCCATCGGATGAGTTCTTCAATTAGAATTAGTATTATCTGTAAAATATGAAAATAGCTATTGTAGGCGCAAGTGGCGCAGTAGGTCAGGAGTTTCTGACTATTCTCAACGAGAGAGTTGATTTCCCCGTAGATGAGCTTGTATTGTTCGGCTCGGAGCGTAGTGCGGGACGTAAATATAATTTCAGAGGTAAGGAGATAGAGGTTAAGTTGCTTCAGCACAACGATGATTTCAAGGATATTGATATCGCTCTCACCTCGGCTGGCGCTTCTACTTCGAGAGAGTACGCCGAGACTATCACCAAGCATGGCACGCTGATGATTGACAATTCGAGTGCCTTCCGCATGGATGAGGATGTGCCTTTGGTTGTGCCTGAGGTAAATGCCGAGGATGCTTTGAACGCTCCACGCCGCATCATCGCCAACCCTAACTGCACCACTATCCAGATGGTGGTAGCACTCAACGCCATTGAGAAGCTCTCGCACATCAAGCGAGTACACGTTGCCACATACCAGTCGGCAAGTGGTGGCGGAGCGCAGGCTATGGCAGAGTTGGAGAATCAGTATAAGCAGATCGTAGCGGGCCAGGAGCCTACGGTAGAGAAGTTTGCATATCAGTTGGCATTCAACGTCATCCCTCACATCGATGTCTTCACCGAGAACGACTACACCAAGGAGGAGATGAAGATGTATAACGAGACTCGTAAGATCATGCACTCCGATATCAAGGTTTCGGCTACATGTGTGCGAGTGCCTGTTATGCGCGCCCACTCGGAGAGTATATGGTTGGAGACCGAGCGCGAGATTTCGACTGAGGAGGCACGTGAGGCATTCAAGTCAGGCGATGGTATCGTATTGATGGATGAGCCTCAGCAGAAGATCTACCCTATGCCACTCTTCATTGCAGGTAAAGATCCTGTATATGTAGGTCGTGTGCGTCAGGATATCAGTACAGAGAAGGGACTCTCGTTCTGGTGCGTAGCAGATCAGATCAAGAAGGGTGCAGCACTCAACGCCTTGCAGATTGCCGAGTGGATTATCCGCAACCGCAAGTAGGAGATTTATACCTAATAATATGAAAAGCATCGTAACCTTTTGAGTTACGATGCTTTTTGTTTGCATTACATTCGTGACTCGCCTTCAGTCTTCTCCACTGTTCGGGCACGGAACTGCTTACCACTCTGGAAGTTCCAAGTCACGCCAAGACGCATTCGGAAATTCTCGTTAAAACCATACTGATGAAGCATACGGGTAAAATCCTCATCACCAAATACCAACTTCGTCTTACGAGGCACAAGTTCGTTGAGCATACACGAGAGAGTCCATGCCTTCTTGATTCTTTTCTTCACGGTGAGTGACAAAGATTGCTTTGCCTTGACCTCTACATTACTCTCCACCACATTGGTAAAACCCGAATAATCCACATCCACGAAGAACTCCTTAGGCAGAGTGAAGGTCATCGAAGAGTTCCATTGAGCGAAACTGTTATACTCCTTTGCGGAATAGGGCGTAAGCATCTGCTCCTGGACTCCTCCTATCAGATTAGTGTTCCATGTCCACCACTTCGCA
>JAFOZN010000126.1 GCA_017391185.1 Alistipes sp.
GGTACTGAGATGGCTGTTATTACCCATAAGGCTGACGGTGGTATTATCATCACCGCTTCGCACAACCCTAAGCAGTGGAATGCGTTGAAGCTATTGAACGAGAAGGGAGAGTTCCTAAATGATGCTGAGGGTAAGCGTGTATTGGCATTGGCTGAGGATGAGGCCTTTGTATTCCCTGAGATTGACGCTATTGGTAAGGTTGTATCTCGCGAGGATTTCAACTCAACTCATATCCAGCAGGTATTGGCTCTCGACTTGGTAGATGTGGAGGCTGTGAAGGCTCGTAAATTCAAGGTTGTAGTTGATGCCGTTAACTCTATCGGAGGTGTAGTTATCCCACAGTTGCTCAAGGAGTTGGGTTGTGAGGTTGTAGAGCTTAACTGCGAGCCTAACGGAGAGTTTGCACACAACCCAGAACCACTTCCAGAGAACCTCACTGAGATCTCAGAGGTCATTCGCCGCGAGAAGGCTGATTTGGGCGTTGTCGTTGATCCAGACGTAGATCGCTTGGCTTTGGTTAATGAGGATGGTACGATGTTTGGTGAGGAGTACACATTGGTTGCAGTTGCTGATTACATCCTCTCTAAGCAGGTGGGTAATACGGTATCAAACCTTAGCTCTTCACGTGCATTGAGCGATGTGACAGTAGCACATGGTGGCGAGTATAACGCATCGGCTGTAGGTGAGGTCAATGTTGTGAAGAAGATGAAGGATACAGGCGCTATCATCGGTGGTGAGGGTAACGGCGGAGTAATCTATCCTGCCCTGCATTACGGACGCGATGCATTGGTGGGTGTAGCATTATTTTTGACTTATCTGGTTGAGCGCGGTTTGAAGATGACAGAGCTTCGTGCTACATATCCAGCATACTTCGCTTCGAAGAATAAGATTCAGCTCACACCAGCTATCGATGTAGATAAAGTATTGCTTGAGATGAAGGAGCGTTACGCTACTGAGCGTGTGAATGATATCGATGGTGTAAAGATTGACTTTGCTGAGAATTGGGTACACCTTCGCAAGTCTAACACAGAGCCTATCATCCGTGTCTATACCGAGGCAAAATCTATGGCCGAGGCCGATGCTTTGGCACAGAAGATTATGGGCGAGATTAAGGAGATTTGTGGAATCTAATATTTAATAATAAAAAGTAAAATGCAGAAAGTTCAAGATTATATTACTGCCAACAAAGAGCGTTTTCTGGAGGAGTTGTTCGATTTGTTGCGCATTCCTTCGATCAGCGCACAATCAGAGCATAAACCAGATATGGTGAAGTGTGCCGAGTGGTTGGCTGCAGCCTTGGTGAAGGCTGGCGCAGACCATGCCGAGGTGATGCCGACAGATGGCAACCCTGTGGTTTATGCTGAGAAGATTATTGATCCTCAGGCAAAAACTGTATTGGTATATGGTCACTACGATGTAATGCCCGTAGATCCACGTGCCGAGTGGCGCACAGAGCCTTTTGAGCCTGTAGTGAAGGATGGTCGTATCTGGGCTCGAGGTGCTGATGATGATAAAGGTCAGTTATTTATGCACGCCAAAGCATTTGAGGCGATGTGTGAGACTGACAGCCTACCATGTAACGTAAAATTCATGCTCGAAGGCGAAGAGGAGATTGGCTCACCAAGCCTATATAGATTCTGCGAGGAGAATAAGGAGTTGCTCAAGGCTGATATTATCTTGGTTTCAGATACCTCTATGATCTCGATGGACACCCCATCTATCACTTGCGGCTTGCGAGGTTTGACATATATGGAGGTAGAGGTTGTAGGCCCAAATAAGGATCTTCACTCAGGCTTGTTTGGCGGTGCGGTAGCTAATCCAGCTAATGTGTTGACACGATTGGTAGCTTCGCTTGTAGATGAGCGCGGCAGAGTGACTATCCCTGGCTTCTATGATGATGTTCGTGAGCTTACTCCTGCCGAGCGTGAGGCATTCAACGAGGCTCCATTCTGCTTGGAGGACTATAAAAAGGCACTCGATATTGACGATGTAGAGGGCGAGGCTGGCTACACCACTATCGAGCGCACTGGCGTACGCCCATCGCTTGATGTTAACGGTATCTGGGGCGGTTATATCGAAGAGGGTACAAAGACCGTAATCCCATCTAAGGCTTCAGCTAAGATATCTATGCGCTTGGTACCAAATCAGGATTTCGAGAAGATCGCAGTATTGTTTGAGAAACACTTCCGTGCTATTGCGCCAAAGAGCGTGAAGGTAAATGTGAAGTTTTTGCATGGTGGCGCGCCATACGTTTCACCAACAGACATGGCGGCATACAAGGCTGCTGAGCAGGCTGTAGTTGACACATTTGGCAAGAAGCCATTACCATTCTATTCAGGTGGTTCAATCCCTATCATTAGCGGATTTGAACGTATCTTGGGTATCAAGTCTTTGCTTATCGGCTTTGGCCTATCAGAGGATGCTATCCACTCTCCAAACGAGAGCTACGGCTTGGATCAGTTTGATAAGGGTGTGAGAACTATACCATTGTTCTACAAGCACTTTGCCGAGTCTAAATAAACCAACGGTTTAGATACAAAAAAGCGGGATTATCCTTCGTAGGACAATCCCGCTTTTTACATTTGTAATCTCTCGGAAAAATTATTTATCTACTCTCAAGAGCTGCTGAAGTTTCCAGCTAAGATCGGTATTCTCCATAATACCGTTGATCCAATTAGCGCCAGCACCATAGAGATATACAGGAATCATTACTGCAGTATGGCTTGTTGTACCAAAGTTATAACCGATACCACTCTCTGGGAGAGTAAAGTCGGTCTTGTTACTTGAGATTGAAAGGCCACCAGTCTCGTGATCTGCCGCTACTACCACCAATGTTCCAGGGTGAGAGTCTGCATAGTCCATAGCAACATTGATCGCCTTCTCAAAATCACGCATCTCAGCCAAAATACCCTTTACATCTCGACCATGGCTACGGCCATCAATCTGAGAGCCCTCTACCATCAATACAAAACCCTCTTTCTTCTCCTTCTTGACATTATTCGTCAAGATCTCCAAAGCCTTCTCTGTGGCATCTGCCAAAAAGTTTGGCTGACGCTTCTCGATAGCAGGCATATTATCATCATGGATTAAGCCGATTACCTGACCAGATGTCTGAGCCATGACCTCATCCCATGTCTTGCAAACCTTGTAGCCACGGTCAGAAAACTCCTTCATATAGTCCTTGCCATCCTTCTTGAGAGCCTTCTCAAAATTCTTGATACCACCTCCGAAAGCCAAGTCGATACCGCTATCCATAAACTGTCTTGAGATATTGTCGTAATCGCCACGGCTCTTTACATGAGCATAGAAAGCTGCTGGAGTGGCGTGCTGAACGGCGTATGTAGCAATCAATCCTGTAGCAAAGTTATTCTTCTCTGCCTTGGCGATGATTGACTCCACTGGTTTACCGTCAGGAGTCTGACCGAGTGTACTATTATTGGTCTTATAGCCAGTTGCCAATGCAGTACCCGATGCTGCCGAGTCGGTCACACGATTGTTGGCAGAATAGGTCTTGGTCAGAGCAACATTGTGGGCACGATCAAATGCCGTAGGAGCATACTTGCCCTCCATCTGGAGCATCGAGACGTGAGCAAGTCCCATGCCGTCACCTATAAGATAGATAATGTTGTTTACTTTTGGGGCTTTAGGTTGTTTTGCCTCTGCCGAGTAAATAGCTACACATGCGAGAAGCAGAGTGAGAAGAGTTAATTTTTTCATCTTAGTATAAAATTTATAGGTGCAAAGTTACGCTTTTTTCCTATCTTTACAACGTGTAAAAATATTTTTTTGATTATGGATGTTAAAATTTCCGAGTCGTGGAAGAATCTGCTTCAAGAGGAGTTCAATAAGCCCTACTTCGAGGAGCTAACTCGTTTTGTTAAGTCTGAATACTCCGCAGGGCAAGTTTTTCCTGCGGGACGCAATATATTTCGCGCTTTTGATAAGTGCCCTTTTGATAGGCTCAAGGTGGTAATCATAGGACAAGATCCATATCATGGCGTGGGGCAAGCCAACGGATTGTGCTTTTCGGTGGATGATGGGGTGCAGTATCCTCCATCGCTTCAAAATATATTCAAGGAGATACACGATGATATAGGCTCCCCTATCCCATCGAGCGGAAATCTTGATCGTTGGGCAGAGCAGGGTGTGTTGTTGCTTAACGCTGTGCTAACGGTTCGTGCGCATCAGGCTGCATCACACGCAGGACGTGGTTGGGAACAATTCACCGATGCGGTAGTTCGCACTATCGCCCAGCGTAAGGAGGGTGTGGTTTATATGTTGTGGGGAAATTATGCTCAACGCAAAGGACAAATCGCCGACCCAGAGCGAAATTTGATACTCAAGAGTGTGCATCCATCGCCTCTGTCGGTCTATCGTGGATTTTTTGGATGTAAGCACTTTTCGAAGGCAAATGATTACTTAATTCAGCAAGGCAAGGAGCCTATTGTGTGGTAATATGATTTTAAGAGAAATCTTTAGCGAAGCCGATGTAAGGCGTCTGGCTAAGGTGGCAAAGATAGTATGGCGAGAGGCGAATGTAGCTTTTTGTACGCCTGAGCAGGTGGAGTATATGATCGAAAAGTATCAGAGCGTAGAGGCAATCATGAGTCAGCTAATGCATGGTTACCGATACTTTATCATGGAGGAGGATGGCGACATTTTAGCCTATTTCGGTGTGCAAGCGCAGGGCGAAAGATTATTCTTGAGTAAGTTCTATATCTTGGCTCAAAATCGTGGGAAAGGTTTGTTTTCAGTAGGACTGAATGTTATGTATCAGATCTGTAAGGAGGAGAATATGTCGGCAATTTATCTTACGGTAAATCGCAATAATAGACACGCTTACAAGGTTTATCTACACAAAGGCTTTAAGATAATAGAGGAGGCTGTTGCGGATATCGGTTGTGGCTTTGTGATGGATGATTACATCATGCAGTTGGAAATTGGGTTGTAACCTAATATATTACAAAAAAAATGGCTATGCACTCACTAAGTTTGCATAGCCATTTTATTTCGTTCTACCCTATTGGGTGGAGTGTTATCCGAGATAAGACTTCAACAACTTGCTACGAGATGAGTGGCGCAGACGGCGGATAGCCTTCTCCTTGATCTGACGTACACGCTCGCGTGTGAGGTCGAACTTCTCGCCGATCTCCTCCAAAGTCATCTCCGAGCATCCGATGCCGAAGAAATACTTGATAATATCGCGCTCACGCTCGGTCAAAGTCTCCAAAGCACGATCCACCTCAGTAGCCAATGACTCATTGATCAAACCACGGTCAGCATTGGGTGAGTCAGTATTCACCAAAACATCCAGCAAGCTATTATCCTCTCCATCGGCAAATGGAGCATCTACCGAAATGTGACGGCCAGCTACACGCAACGTATCAGAGATCTTCTCCTTAGGCAAATCCAACTCTGTAGCCAACTCCTCAGGAGATGGAGTACGCTCATGATCCTGCTCGAAACGGGCAAACGCCTTATTAATCTTATTGAGAGAGCCTACCTGATTAAGAGGCAGACGTACGATACGGCTCTGCTCTGCCAATGCCTGTAGAATAGATTGACGAATCCACCATACGGCATAAGAGATAAACTTAAAACCGCGTGTCTCATCGAACTTCTCTGCTGCCTTGATCAAACCTAAGTTACCCTCGTTGATCAAATCTGGCAAGCTCAAACCCTGATTCTGATACTGCTTGGCAACAGATACCACGAAGCGAAGATTAGCCTTGGTAAGCTTATCCAGAGCCTCCTGATCACCCTTGCGGATACGTTGTGCGAGTTCTACCTCCTCTTCTACAGTGATGAGATCCTCCTTACCAATCTCCTGAAGATATTTATCAAGCGAGGCACTCTCGCGATTGGTGATCGATTTTGTAATTTTTAATTGACGCATATTTCTCTAAATTAATTTCTTCATCCTTCAGAGCCTTTCCGTAGAGTCACGCTCCCCATGTTTGAGATTATCGTTACTATTTACGAAAAATGATGTCTTTTTGTTTCACTCAGTAGTAAAAAAATATAAACAACCTTGCTCTTTGGATGTTAATAACGTATCGTATGAGTGAAAAATTCTGTTATTATGATTTTTTATCTCATACGATACGTCTTGTCGGCCCCTGCATTTGCAAAAAGCAGACCAAAATATATGTCATTAAAATCGCCTTCGCCTCTTACCACGCAAAGAGTGGATAATTCTCCATTAGCGCATTGACATCTCGGCGAACAGCTGCGATATTATCCTCGTTCTCAGGATCGTGCAAGACACGGTCAATCAACTCCACGATATAATCCATCTTATCCTCCTTTAGACCACGTGTTGTAATGGCAGGTGTTCCAAAACGAAGTCCCGATGTAAGGAATGGAGAGCGTGAATCAAAGGGCACCATATTTTTATTAGTGGTAATATCCGCCGCAACCAAACAACGCTCAGCCAACTTACCTGTAAGTTCTGGGAATTTTGTGCGCAAGTCGATAAGCATCAAGTGATTATCAGTTCCATCCGACACCACCTTATAACCTCGCTTAGCAAAAGCCTCTGCCATAGCAGTGGCATTTTTTTGTACCTGCTTCTGATACTCTTTATACTCTGGTTGGAGAGCCTCACCAAATGCAACAGCCTTAGCTGCGATGACATGCTCCAATGGGCCACCCTGAATGCCTGGGAATACAGCCGAATTGAGAATCTGAGACATCATCTTCACCACACCCTTTGGAGTAGTCAAGCCCCATGGATTCTCAAAATCCTTACCCATCAGGATAATTCCTCCACGAGGGCCTCGCAAGGTCTTATGGGTAGTAGAGGTTACGATGTGAGCGTATTTTACAGGGTTATCCAAAACTCCTGCAGCAATCAAACCTGCAGTATGAGCCATATCGACCATAAAAATTGCACCGATCTTGTCTGCAATCTCGCGCATACGCTTATAATCCCACTCGCGCGAATAAGCCGAAGCACCACCAACAATGAGCTTGGGCTTATACTCCAAAGCCTTACGCTCCATATCCTCATAATCAATCGTACCTGTCTCTTCGGAGAGCTGGTAACCGATAGCATTGAAATAACTTCCCGACATATTTACGGGTGAGCCGTGTGAGAGGTGTCCTCCATGAGCCAAATCCAATCCCATGAATGTATCGCCTGGCTTCAAGACTGCAAAAAATACCGCCATGTTAGCTTGTGCACCTGAATGAGGTTGCACATTGGCATACTCAGCTCCGTAGAGTTCGCACAATCGATCGATGGCAAGCCTCTCTACCTTGTCCACCACTTCGCAGCCTCCATAATAACGAGCTGCGGGATATCCCTCGGCATATTTGTTGGTGAGCACAGAGCCCATAGCCTGCATCACCTCTTCGCTTACAAAATTTTCTGAAGCAATGAGCTCAATACCCCTCATCTGGCGGGCACGCTCATCTGCTATAAGGTTAAAAATCTGATCATCGTGTTTCATAATCCTATAGTTTATGATTTTTGAATGGTAAAGTTAGTAAAAGGTTTGAAAAATCATTGCAATATGATCAAAAAAATATGGTTAGTATGAAAATTCTTTGACATGTGAGGTTTTTCTTAAATAATAAATTATCTTTGTTTAGATTAACTTATTTGTAACACAAAATCCAACTATGAGAAGACTTTTTATTCTATTATTGATATTTATCGCCGCAAATATTGTGCAAGCACAAGAATCTATTTATGACACAAAGATTTTCCGCCATCCCCCGATGAAATATCGCCCAATTCCATTATGGTTTTGGAATAACACGACCATTAATTCTCAAGAATTGGAATATCAACTCGAAAAGATGATTACCCAAGATGGTTATGGCGGGTGTGCCATATTACCATTTGGACAAAACTTCCAGCCATCATATCTATCGGAAACCTATTTTGACATGTATCGTATTGCCACAGAGAAGGCCAAATCATTTGGGGCGCAGATGTCTGTATATGATGAATATGGTTTTCCTTCGGGAAGTATGGGAGCAATCAATGGATCGGGAGTGACGACATTCAAAAATAACCATCCCGACCATACGGTCA
>JAFOZN010000127.1 GCA_017391185.1 Alistipes sp.
GCCTCCAACTCATTGGCATCAAGGCTCAAACCCGCCTTCGTACCCTCAATCATTGACGATACGATAACTGATGGTGGAACTCTACGCCAACGCATAAGGAATAGCTGCAACAGATTGATCTTCACGCCCGACACCAAAGCCGAGAACCACAATCCCACAGGAATAAAATAGAAAATCAGCCATATGGCTACAAGGCACAACACAGGCACCAAAATAAATATTACACTCTGCATCTCTTCCATAACTATATAAATTTTAAGGTTTTATTTAGACTTTTTAACTATAACAGTAAAATTCTCGAAGCCCACAACCTCGACTTCCACACGTGGATCAACATAAGAATCCAAAGACTTAGCCTCATAAATCTTCTCGCCGACCTGAATCTTACCCATAGGTGAGAGGCGCGAAAGGGTAGTAGCCTTATCGCCCACCTTGAGCTCATTGGATGGAGTCTCCATACTTGAGCCCTTGATTTCATCCTTAAGGGCAAGACGCTGCCATGTTTTGGCACGCAAAGAGACAACTACTGCCACCAACGATATAGCCAACACAACCACAAGCGTAATCACTCCGCCAACAAATCCCAATCTATCGAAACCAAGATAGACCGCTATACCATAACTCACAACAGAGAGTGCGGTACCCAATGTCACTCCTGGCAAAAAGACCAATTCCGCCACCAAGAAAAATAGTCCCAGCAATACAAGCACGATAATCAATCCCATAGTTACTATAATATTTATGTTATGTTTGAATTGTAAGTATTAATCACCGAATCTTATGGAGAATCTTATTAAATTAATCCAAATTCAAGTCACAAATGCGGTATTCCCCGTTTTTACGCGTTACAGCTAACTTAACACGAACAATCCCATCACCTGTATTATACCAAGCCGTAAATAGGTTACTTCCAATAGACTCAACCTTGAGCGAGCCATACCAAAACGCATCAAAATCAGCACAACCAATCAACGGATCAATCGGGTTTGCATCCTCCAGAAACATTTGTAACATAGTGACATATTTTTTCTGCATATCGGCAGTAAAATATGTTTGGCGCAAACGTACCAAATCCTGCTCAAGAGAAGGAGTCATCATAACGTATGGATAGACATACGCTTTGAAGAATGTCTCAACAAACGTATAGGCGTCCTTGTCATCTTTAACATCTACCGCTGAAACGTCAAAGATTTTATTGCCATAACCATCTCCTGCATATTCTGGTGTTACATACCCAATACGCGGTTGCCCTTTTGCGTCCTTTACAATCTTTAGAGGAATATGAATACCAACGCTGTCCATCTCGCCCCACTGGTACGAAACCATATACCAACCGTCTTCCAAATGCCTACATCGAAGGCTTTGTCTGCCATAGGCTGATACATCTTGTGCGCGCAGTAACGGATTAGCACCTGTTGCACATACCAAACGTCCCATTTTCGCTTGCATCTCCTTCGTAAGGAACTGTTGCACCAGGGTTTCCGTCATTTCATTGTCTCCCTCTTCTATTGCCTCCATATAGCGCACATAGAAATGTTTTATCTTTTCGATATCAGAGGCTGGCTGTGCAAATGACATTTCAGCAAACATCAACACCCCTAATATAGCGATAAGCATCCTAAATATAGTGTTATATTTGTTTATCTTCATCATATACACCTTACACTCTGCCTTGTTTCTATATACACTTCCTCTCCACATGTCACTTTGGACAAGAAAGATACATTTTTATTTTATATAAAATAGTATTTCCAGGCATTCACTCCGCGAATAGTTCGCCACCTTACCATCCGACAAGGGCAAACAGGACACTACGCCTCTTCGTCCTCCTCGTTTTCCTCATCCGATTCGGGCTTAAGCTCCACAACCTTGACATCAAGTGACTCATTACACTTAGCGATAGCTTGCGCCAAACGCTCTGCGATAGCCTTACTATCGAATATTCCCACAATAAACGACTCCTCAGCAATCTTGGTAATCTGACTCTCTGCTGCCATAGTCTCGATAACTTCATGAATCATATCATCCAATTCGCCACCCTTAATCTCGATACGATATGTGATAGGCTCTCCACCATTTACATCCGATAGATTAGTCTTGCGGCCATCACACCACTCGACAATCTCAGGGTTGCGGAAACCCTTCTTTTTCATAATCTCGACAGCCTTCTCCGCCTCGGCACGAGTCTTCAGACCTCCAGCATAATAACTAAAACGACCATCTTCCAGAGTCTCGATAGCAAGAGGTGATGCTCCGCGGAAAATATTCACTGCCTGCTTGTATTTATATGTACCGAGCAGAATACGATATATCGTACCATACTCATACACAACACACTCTGGAATAGGATTTTGCGCATTGTATGGACTACGAGACGAAAATTCGATAGGAGCGTAATCGACAAACGAGCGGCGTTCGAAATCAATCTTCGGCATACGATAATCGACCTTACGCACTACACGAGCCGCAGCCGAGAGCGAATCCATAGCCGAGGTGAGGTTCAACAACTTTGCCACATACATCTCATAATTCAGAGCGATAGGCTTCTGCAAACAATAATCCGCCACAGACTCCGACACACAATTATCTATCGAATTGAGTTTTTCTTGACGAGCCTCCGTCATCTGATTCTCTACGAGCTGCAAAATATCCTCTCGTCCCTCTTTCTCCAAGAAATAGGAGTAGACATAAACCTTCTGATCATAAATCTCGGCCCAAAGTTTTTGTAGCTGGCGATTCAAAATCATATTCTCATCCATCACACCAGCCATATCGGCATATACCGACTCTGCCTCCGCCTCACTCTGTGCCACAAGATACTTGTCATAGAGTGTCTTTATCTTGAGATAGTTTGCCGTATAATTTTGAGCATATTCGTAGGCGGTCTTCTCTTTGGAGTGCACCTCCATAAGCATCTTATAATCCTCTGGCTCGAAACTCTTTACGAAGTATGCGTTATTATATATCGACTTGGAGCCTTGTGCGCTCTGAGCATCCCCGATATTACCCATAGACTTTAGGACATGATTCTGCTCGATAGCATTAATCTGATCTATGAGTTTCATCTTCTCTGCTCGAGCTGCATATATAGCACTCTCAGCATCTGAAAGGATAACGAGTAACGAATCCGCCCTCTGTTGAGTGAGCGAATCACGAAGTTCTGCATTTTTACTCAGCGAGGAACGCACACCACGCATAACACCCATCAGCGAATCGGTACGACTGCGTAGTCCTTCATCCTTTTTAAGCAGAGTCATATACTCTTTATTTTCCTCAAGTCCCGCTACGCGAGCTGTAACATTTTGTGCCGACACACCGACCGTGCCGACAAAGAATAAGAATAGGGCAGTAGTTATAAATTTTACTCTTATCATCTCCACCATCTAATAAAAAAGAGTTGTATCAATCCAAATATTTCCAAACGTCCAAACAACATTATGAACGAGAGATTCAATCTAACAATCACAGGCAAAGCCGAATAGTTATCCAACGTACCGACATCGCCAAAACCAGGGCCGACATTGCTTGCACAAGCCAACGAAGCCGAAAAACCTGTCAGCATATCACACCCAAAGAGCGTATTGACAAATGTACCAAACAAAATCAATAGCATAAAGGCAACGATATATACCATCACCGTATTGAGCATATCCTGATCCTGCGCCACGCCGTCAATCTTGGTACGGAAAATAGCATTAGGGTGTTGTTGAGAGCGTAATTTATTACGCAACATCTTTAGTGCAAGCACTATACGATCTATCTTTAAACCTCCCACAGTAGATCCCGCACACGCAAGGCCTATAGAGCAGATTATAAGAATCAATATCGCAAACGAAGTCCAAACATTACAATCCGCCGTAGCAAAGCCCGTAGTCGTTGTAAACGAAACGACTTGGAACAACGAGTGACGCAACGAGGAGAGTATGGTAGGGTAAACATCTGCCATCCACAAACTCAACGCAATAAAGAGCGCTGCTACTCCCATCAAGGTAAAGTATGTACGTGGAATCTCCGATCGGAAAATATTGTTTGGTTTACGAGCAATCGTGCCATATATCAAGCCGAAATGAATACCCGAAATAGCCATTGCACACATCAAGATAGTCTCAATAGTCACCGAATCAAAATACCCAATACTCAGATTCTTGGTACTAAATCCACACGTGCCACAAGCAGACATAGCATGACACACAGCATCAAACCAACACATACCGCCCAATTTCAGCGCAACGGTGGTCAAAAGCGTCATACCAACATACACCGAGAGGATAATTCTCACCAAAGTCTGAGTACGATAATTAAAATTATCCTTGGCCAACGATGAAAGCTCCACATTGGAGAGCATCATATTACTCTTACCAATCGAAGGCAGAATCACCAATGCAAACATTACTACACCGATACCTCCGATCCAACATGTGGACATACGCCAAAAGAGCAATCCTCGTGGCAAGGCCTCAATATCGTTCAAAATCGAGGCGCAAGTAGTAGTAAAGCCCGAAACACTCTCAAACCATGCATTGATTATGGAGAACTCTCCGCCCCACATCAAATATGGGAACATACCAACGATACTTGAAACAATCCACGATCCTACCACGATACAATAACCCTCCTTCTGAGAAATACGATCTGTACGTGGTACAAAAATCAGAGGGAAAGCTCCCAACAACAACGTCAGCAACGAAGACATCACAAGCGGAGCATACGAAGAATCAACATTACTGAGATAGGAGATACCTGCCGACACCAACATAAATGCCGCCAAGACCAACTCTACAATGCCGATATATCTTATGACTACGCTATATCTCATAAAAGGATTACTTCTGCATCTTTGGAGTATTAATTACTGATGCTATCTTCTCTTTGAGTTCTTGCAACTCATCCCTACACTCCGACTTAACCGTAAACGGAAGTTTATATCTGATCCAATCTCCGAGGCTCTTATTCATCTCCACGATAGGCTTAAGAGCATAGATCATAATGAAATAGAAGAACATCAGAAGGATGACAATCATCACCACCAACGATATAAACACAGGGGTAACTGCACGATAAGCATTGCGTCCCAGACGCTCGGCACGAGGCGAGAGCGAGCTCTGGGCATGTGACATAACTCGCATGATGGAACTACTCGCAGCATTATATGCAGGCAGATAGCGGCGATCATACCACGTACGGCCATCAAAAGACAACGCCCCGCCCGACATATTATCGAGCTTGAGCAGATTCTCGATACGGCGATTCTTACGCAAATCGTCCACCACATCCCTTAATTGAGATGCTACCATCTGCAAAGAATCGAAGAGTGGAGCAGCCGATTTGGTCGCTTCACTCTGAGCTTGTGCGATCTTCGAAGAGAAGTTTTCGTAACAAACTCGACAAGAGTCGGTGTACATACTATCGCGGAAAACGGCGTAATTTATCACCGCACGATCATATTCACGAATCGCATCAAGCAGATTTTCCGACAATTCTATACTACGGCGATTACTCGAAAGGATAGAGTCGATATCGCCACTCATATTGTTAAGTTCAAACAGAGAAACCAAACCCGAGAAAAAGAGCAGTACTACGATGCTCAAAAAACCTACGGTGACTCTCTTGCGAATACCTGTCATAATCTTTACAATCTGTTGCTAATTATGCAAAGATAGCAATATTTTTTAAACATAACACCTCTTTTTAGCTAAAGCTAAAGATTTTATCCCAAAATCTCAGCCTTTAGATCATGCTCAGAGTCGATTTCGCCCAATTTTACACGGCAGATTTTATTGATAAATCGCTTATCATACGGCACCTTAACTCGCACATAATTACCCGTATAGCCAAACATCATACCGCCACGCATCGTACTCTCGAACAATACCTCAGCCTCCTTGCCTTGATATTTTGAACAAAACTCATAATGTAGTTCATCACACAACTCCTCCAGATGCTCCACGCGCTGCGAAGATATATACGAAGGCACCTTGTCGGGCATATCGACAGCTGGCGTGCCGGGGCGTTCAGAGAATGGGAAAATATGAAGAAACGAAGGTTTTAGACGAGCCAAAAGATCATACGTCTGGCGAAAATCCTCTTCACTCTCGCCAGGGAAACCAGTAATGACATCTATACCGATAAAAGCATCGGGCATCAGCGAGCGAATCTTCTCAATGCGCAAAGCAAACTTCTCCGAAGTGTAGCGTCTGCGCATAAGACCAAGTATGCGATCCGAGCCACTCTGAAGCGGAATATGGAAGTGATGTTGAAATTTAGGTGAAGCGGCGCAAAACTCTATTATTTCGTCAGTTATAAGATTAGGCTCGATAGAAGAAATACGAAAACGATCAATACCCTCAACCTGATTCAACGCCTTCAACAAATCTATAAACTTCTCACCCGTTGTACGACCAAAATCACCCGTATTAATACCCGTAATAACAATCTCTCTCAAACCCGTAGCAACCACAGCTTCGGCCTGCTTGACAATATCGGCAATGGGTATATTACGGCTCGATCCGCGAGCGTAATGGATAGTACAATATGCACACTTATAATCACAACCATCCTGCACCTTTAAGAACGAGCGCGTACGGTCTCCCGAAGAGAAGGCCGCAAAGAAGCGAGAAATCTCCTCGCAGTCACAATTATAGACTTGCGCCTTACCGCGCGAACTCAGCTCAACTACTCGTTGATATAAATCTCCTTTATCATTGTTACCCAATACGATATCCACACCCTCTATCTGCGCTATATCATTGGCTTTAAGCTGTGCATAACACCCCGTCACAGCTATAATCGCACTCGGATTTCTGCGGTGTAATTTACGTATGAGATTACGACATTTCTTATCAGCATGCTCCGTCACAGAGCAACTATTAATCACGCATATATCGGCAGGCTCGTTTGCCCCAACTCTCTGGAATCCGCCCTGCTCAAATTGGCGAGCAATGGTAGAAGATTCAGAAAAATTGAGTTTACAACCCAAAGTATGAAAACTTACTCTACGATTCATCTTTATAACTATTTAGTGTGCGAAGTTAAGAAAACTTGGCGTATTTGAGAAAAAGTTTTGCTCGAATCCTTCTTTTTGGGCAATTTTATCGCCACTTAGCAGTTTATTCTAACAAAAACATTATCTTTGCAAGATAATAATGGTATATTGAACGCCAATGCGCTTAAAAACAATACATAAATTAGTCCTAAAAGCCTATCTGGGGCCACTATTGGTCACATTCTTCATCGTCATTTTTGTTTTGATGATGAATTTCGTGTGGCGTTACATTGATGAGCTTACGGGTAAAGGTCTCGATGCGGGTGTCATAATAGAACTTATCGCATACGCCACC
>JAFOZN010000128.1 GCA_017391185.1 Alistipes sp.
CCAAATTACCAGTTTGCTTCTCTATCATATAGCTGAAATTCTCGCCACTGATAGTGATTTGCTTATCATTCTCCTCAGCTTTAAGTTTCTGAGCCGAGAGCTTTACTATTGGGGCAGGCAAGTTCCAATCTGTTAGCTCCAACTGATCCCATGCTACTTGATGACCAGCCTTCGCCCATATTTCATCCTTTTTGAGTGATGTGGTAATCATCAGGCGATACTCTTTGCCTGCGATGATTTCAGGCTTAGAGAATGGGATCTTCACTGTCTGCTTCTGCTGTGGGGCAGTGGTAAATTCTATATCTCCCTCCTGCAATACCTTGTCATCAGCCATCAACGCCCAATGTGAGCCATACTGCGAAAGGTCAGTAAAGTGGAGACGATTTGTAACCTCAACCACGCCTGCATCTGCATCCTTCAGACGGATACTAACAGGCTGTGTCGTCCACTTCATCTGCTCCATTTCGGGTTGTACTCTGCGGTCGGGCCAGATGCTTCCGTAGGTACGCATATTGCCACCAATGGTGTAGAATGTACCCTCTTCACCATTGCCCTCGAACTCCAGATAGAGTACCGCATCTTCGGGCTTACCTTCGCCATCACCCAGACATTTGTTGTAGATGGCTACATTATCCATCTGAGCATCTGCCGTATATATCGTCTGCGGATCTTGAGCGTGGTTACCCGCAAATCGGCCTAAATTGATAGGATAAGGGAAATTACTCAATGTGCCACGCTCTCTCTCCTGCTGTCCCCAACGCTGGTTTCTGCCAGGATTTTGAGGTGCAGTGGATTGTGTGCCTTTAAGCTCTCCATCAATATAGAGTTTCATCTCTTTGCTATCCCATGAGGCTGTGATATGGTGCCATGAGCCTACCCAATTCTCTGGCAACGTAACATCAAGCGTATGCTTTACTCCAGAGTGTAGGTAGAATTGCAATTTGTCCGAGCCTTTCTGCACTACGCCAAATTGTGTATTGCCCTTGGTGATGTAAGCTGCGCCTTCGTGAATGCCACTCAGCTCACCTGGTTTTACATCGAAGCTGATAGTCAGGGCTTTGCTCGAAAGTTCTACGTTGTTGCTTCGATATACCTCTACCCATTGATCATGTCCATTCAGATGCAAAACGCCATTCTCGACCTTGGAATTTCCCATCAGATGTACAGGCGTGTTGTATGGCGAGCTATCTGTCAGCGGACGTACTCGGTCGGTGATTCCTGGGCTCACAAAATCCCACAAAGCACCTCCCATAAGGCGTGGGTGGCGGCGTATGATGTCCCAATACTCATCTAATCCTCCACCTGCATTACCCGCTACCGATAGATACTCATCCATAAACGATGGGCGAGGATCTGCCGTTGCGGGGGTCATGGCAGTATTCATCTCCAATTCATATGGAGTAGGGTAGCGTGGTCCGATAATATCCTCGGCCGAATGTGCATAGGCATTACCTCCATACATGAAATAGCGTGTAGGATCATACTTCTTACCCTCCTTGACTACCTCATTAATAAGTGGTCCCTCTCCACTCTCGTTACCTGCACTCCAGAAGAGTACACTTGGGTGGTTACGATCACGAAGCACCATCTGACGAACACGCTCTTGGTACATTGGGAGGAACTCTTTGATGTTGGATACGAATTCTGTAGCATGAGCCTCATCTCCAGTCTCATCAATTACGTATAGTC
>JAFOZN010000129.1 GCA_017391185.1 Alistipes sp.
ATCTCCCAACGACATTCCGCTACGTAATTGCAGTTGGTCGATGGTCAGCGGATCGGAGTCAAAATACTCCAAAAATCTCTGCTCCGCCTCGCTTAATGGCGACTCGGCCTGAGCATGCTCAGCAGGCTCCTCCACACCTAATTCCCACATCAGTTCGCTCACCACATCACGCCCCGAAAGCACCAACTGAGCCTTGCGATTGCGTATCAGCAGATTGCAACCCCTCGACCCGCTGTCGCTCGCCCTGCCAGGCACAGCCATCACCGAGCGACTATATCCATCGGCAAATGCTGCCGTAGAGAGCGATCCGCCCGACTCTCCACTCTCGACCACCACCGTACCTGCCGAAAGAGCCGCTATGATGCGGTTACGAGGAATATAGAAACGCCCATTCTGCTTAACCTGCGAACTCAGCTCGCTCACTATCGCACCGCCATGTGCCACAATATCTGCCGCTAAATTTTCATGCGAAGCAGGTGTAACCTGCGGCAGAGGATTTGCCACCACAGCCACTGTCTTTGCCCCACACGAGAGTGCCGCCCTGTGCGCCGCCCCATCTACTCCGAAAGCCAATCCGCTCACTATCACAGCATCGGGCACCAACTCATGCACGCCCCTGACCAATTCGTCACACATTCGCTGACCGTAAGCCGAGATTTTGCGCGTACCCACAAACGAAATCATGCGCCCAGCCAGAGCCTCGACTCGCCCACGCACATACAACACCGCAGGGTAATCGGACGTCTCCTTGAGCAGACGCGGATAACGCTCATCTGTCGAGCAAAGGATCGAGAGTCCATGCTGATGACAATGGCGCAACTCTCGCTCCGCCTCGCGCATACCCTCCTTAGCCACTATGCGGCGCGCCACATCCTCTCTGAGCGAAGCACGCTCCACAAGCTCCCTCTGCGATGCAGAATAGATCGCCGCGGCAGAGCCGAAGGTCTCCAAAAGATGCACAACACCCTTTGTCCCCAACCCCGACACAAACGTCAATGCTATACTCTCAAGTGGCATGATATATCACTTTTTCATATTAAAAAGTTCGAAAATTTAAAAAATCTCGAATTTCAAAATCTAATCACATAATCCTTGTAAAGATACAAACAAGACTAAAACATGACAAAATCGCCATGAAAAGTATCATTTATAGGTGTAAAGTTAATAAAAATTAAGAAAAAATGTTAATCTTGGCAAAAAGTTTTGGCAGTTTTATATTTTTGTCATATATTTGCACTCCGAATGAGGACATTTCTCATTCGTAAATATCCAATGGTCCGATGGATGAGTGGCTTAGTCACCGGTCTGCAAAACCGTCTACAGCGGTTCGAATCCGCTTCGGACCTCAAAAAACCCTTCTACAAGCACCTGTGGAGGGGTTTTTAATTTTTTACGCCTAAATTTACGCCTAAAGTGGCACGCATTTCAGACCTCAAAAACTGAGGTTCGAGCTATTCTACACTGATAGAAATTCCAAATTTAAGACTCTATATTATTCGACAGGCTCAAATTTATAATCCACATAGATCAAAATGGGCTCAAAATATAACTCCCCCAAAAGATGAATACAGCCACAAAATCTCTAAAAGTTTTCAAATAGATAAAAATTATTTATCTTTACAAAAACATATTTTGGCTTTGGGGTGATTCGATATTTATCGAGGATACTATCCACTCGAAATCATCCAACTAACAAAAAAACGAAAAACATGAGCAAAAAGAGTTTTATAATCTGCGCCGTAGCCATCATCATGGTGGTCATCATATCGCTTTTGGGCAACATCATCACCATAGCAGATAAGGCCAGCGAGATTCATCCCTATGTGGGATATGGATTCTACATCGTATTGGGACTCTTTGTCCTGAGATTTATCCTATGGCCTACGTTACGCTTTCTCTTCACCCCTGCGATGCAGGGCGAGCAACGCGACAAGCTCGATGAGATGGAGCAGGGAGAGCTGGCTCGATATATCTCGCGCATGAAGCTCACGCAAGAGGAGAAGGAGCTCTATGCCGAGGGTGCAACGCCACTTGAGGGTGTGAAAAATGTCCTCATACATCGTGATGACAAGGCCAAAAAGGTTGTGCGCCAAGCTGCGCTCAATGTCTTTATTGTGACGGGCATAAGTCAAAACGGCTCGCTCGATATTATCACCGCCCTCGGCATCAACCTACAGATGATCAACCGCGTGGTCAGCCTGCGCCACAGCCGCCCTACGCTGGCTCAACTATTTGAGCTTTATGTGGTTATAATCTCTTCAGCTTTAATCATCAGCATCACAGATAACATTCTCGATGAGATCGACACAAGCGAGATTTTCGGTTCTGTAGCGGGTGGTTTGGCTAAGACGCTGATCAGCTCTTCGATCAACGGTGCGATGAACGCCTACCTCACTCTGCGTATCGGCAAGCTAACGATGCGCTATCTTGAGATGGGTAGCAAACGCTTCAAGCAGGAGCGCAAGAAGATTCGCCGCGAGGCCCGCAAGAGCGCTATCAAGGAGCTTCCACTCATCGCCAAGCAGGGTTTGGAGAGTGTAGCTGGCGCGGTCAAGGTCTCGGCCACGGAGCGCTTGAGCGACCTAAATCCATTCAAGAAAAAGCATAAAGAGGAGATCGAGTAAAACCCTCGGATATATTTTTCTTACCATGATCTCAATAGAAAATATCACCATCGAGCGACACCCCCTGGAGCCATTCTTGCCTGCGGGGGCGAGGGTGCTTATGCTCGGCAGTTTCCCACCCAAGCGGGAGCGTTGGTCGATGGATTTCTTCTATCCCAATCGCCAAAACGATATGTGGCGAGTAATGGGGCTGATTTTTCACGAAAACGCCCACCACTTCGAGACCGCCGACCGCAGAGGTTTTGACCGTGAGCGAATAGTTGATTTTTGTACCGAAAAGGGGATTGCCCTCTACGACACAGCTTGCCAAGTGAGACGACTAAAAGACAATGCTTCGGATAAATTTTTAGAGGTGGTGACGCCTACGGATATCATTGCCCTGCTTAGGCAAATCCCCGATTGCCGAGCCATCATCACCACAGGCGAGAAGGCCACATCCGTCATTACC
The DNA here is from genome assembly GCA_017391185.1 of Alistipes sp. Classification (GTDB taxonomy): domain Bacteria; phylum Bacteroidota; class Bacteroidia; order Bacteroidales; family Rikenellaceae; genus Alistipes. The sequence goes on from JAFOZN010000129.1 coordinate 3,073, forward strand.
TCGCTTGCCCAATGCCTATCACCTGCCGTAGGTGCAAAGGTCGATATTTCACTCGATGGCAGAGAGTTACATCTTTGGCGCATGCCCTCAACATCGAGAGCCTATCCGCTGAAGTTAGAGAAAAAGGCCGAATTCTACCGCCAGATGTTCGTGGGGGAGGGATTTGCCATATAAAACAAAGTCCAACCGATATTGATTATCAGTTGGACTTTATAATTTACCCTACGCACAAGGAACTAAAACTCCTTCACTACGTTACATTTACAATCACTCAAAACCTCTACACAACGTGTAATATCGTTGGGGCGGATAATCACATTGGCCTGCTCGCCTTCGGCAAAGGCATACATATACTCAATAAAAATCTGATTTTCAGCCAACTGCTCCAAAATCACCGAGAGCGATCCCGCCACATTGTCACATCTGAGACATACCACATCTGTCAACATCACAGCAAAATTGGCCTCGCGCAGAATCTCCACCGCACGATCCACCTCGGAAACAATCAGTCGCAAAATACCAAAATCGGTAGTCTCCGCCATGCTGAAAGCCTGCATATTGATCGAGTGGCGAGCCAAGATCTTGGTCACCTCGTTGATACGGCCTGTCTTATTCTCCAAAAAGACTGATAACTGTTTGATTGTCATAGTACTGTCTATTTTATTTCAACATTCTCTTATCTATCACATGGCGACCCTTGCCCTGACTACGCTCAATGCTTCCAGGCTCCATCAGACGCACATCGGCACTGATAGAAAGCACGCTGCGGAGCTTGTCGGCAAGTTGCTTTTTGAGCGAGAGCATACGTCCGATATCATCACTAAAGAAGTCGCGGCGCACCTCAACCTGCACCTGCAGAGTATCGAGATTATTCTGGCGATCAACGATGAGCATATATTGAGGCTCAAACTCCGACATCTCAAGGATAACACTCTCAACCTGAGATGGGAATACGTTGATACCGCGGATAATAAGCATATCATCGCTACGTCCCATGATTCTACCCATACGCACCGAGGTACGTCCACATGCACACTCGCCCTCCATCAAAGTACAAAGATCCTTGGTGCGGTAACGCAGCAGTGGCATACCCTCCTTGGTCAGGGTGGTAAACACCAACTCTCCCTGCTCACCACCATGTAACTGTTCCAACGTATCGGGATTGATAATCTCAGGATAGAAGTGATCCTCGCAGATATGGGAACCATTCTGCTCCTGACACTCATACGAAACACCTGGGCCCATGATTTCGCTCAGGCCATAGAGATTAAAGCCCTTGAGTCCCAACCTATCCTCTATCTCTCTACGCATATTCTCGGTCCATGGTTCTGCACCGAAAGCACCAATCCTAAGACCTATATCATCCTTACTCAGACCCATCTTCTCCAATGTCTCAGCAAGATAGAGAGCATAGGATGGGGTACAGGCTATACCGCTAATCTTCAGATCGCGGATTAGGCGGATATGCTTCTCAGTATTACCCGTAGATGTCGGGATAACGGTAGCACCCAAATTCTCCACACCATAGTGCGCACCCAAACCTCCCGTAAACAAGCCGTAGCCGTAGCTCACCGAGAAGGTATCATCGCGTGTAACGCCAAAGGCCGTAAGACATCGCGCCATAACCTCCGACCATACAGCCAAATCCTTACGAGTATAGCCTACGATGGTAGGATTACCCGTAGTACCCGAAGAGGCGTGCACACGTACTATCTCCGATGGGGGAGCCGCCTGCAAGCCATAGGGGTAGTTATCACGCAAATCCTGCTTGGTCGTGAAAGGCAGCTTCACAATATCATCAATCGAGCGAATATCCTCAGGCGCGAGATCCATCGCCTGCATCTTATTGCGGTAAAACGGCACATTATGATAGACATACTGCACGAGTTTCTGCAACCGCTTGCCCTGCAACGAGTGCATCTCGTCACGGCTCATACACTCTTTATTGGGATTCCAAATCATAGTTTCATTCCTTTATTTGTTCTTCGGGGCGTAGCACATTGGGCTATTCGATGGGATGATCTTGATGGAAAGCCTCCATACGCTCCTGCAATACTTCATATAACTCCTCTCTCATGCGTGAGGTACAAGCTCTTACACCTTGCTGCTGGCTACCTGTAGTGGATAACGATATGCTGCTCACGCCGTAATACAACAACTCCTTGAGCAACTCTCCGCTACTCATCTGACCGTAGCCGATGGTGAAGAAGAAGCCATCACCCACGCTCTGCGTCACATCGTAGTCATAGACTATATGGAAGCCGTTGTCGGTAAAGATCTTTTTCATACGCTCGGCACGCTCGGCATAGGGACGCGTATCCTCCACAAAGTTTATCTCGCCCTTGACCGAGAGTCTCAACATCTCGGCATAGGCATATTGAGTCGAGGCCGTACAGCCCGAAGTAATCATATAGAGGATAGAGGCCACCAGAGTAGCACCAAACAAGCCCGTACCCATATATCGCTCAGCCAAAGCGGGGTAGCTCCTTTCGTAGAGTTTATCCGAGATAGCCAACAGAGCCATACGCTGACCTGCATAGCTGAATATCTTTGACGAAGAGAGCATCAAGATATAGTTGTCTGTATAGCGAGCAACGGTTGGGGCAAACGGTGGCTCAAAAGGATGTCCCAAGTCACGGCGGAAATCCATACAGAAATATGCCAAATCCTCCATCACTATCACATCATGCTTGGTAGCCAACTCGCCTATAATCTGCAATTCCTGCTCCTCAAGGCATATCCACGCAGGATTATTGGGGTTGGAATAGACTATGGCAGCAACATCACCCTCTGAGAGCATCTCCTCAAGTTTGGCACGCAAAGCCTCGCCACGATGATTATACACATCAAACTCCTTCCACTCGACACCCATCACGCGCAACTGCGACTTCTGGATAGGGAATCCAGGGTCGATAAAGAGGACTTTATCCTTACCCTTTGTGGCCTGAGTACAGGCTATAAACGAGCCGAAAGAGCCCGCCACACTACCCACCGTAGGGACACAACTGCGTGGCGAGATATCAATATCCAAAAAAGCCTTTACAAACTCCGAAGCGGCACTTTTAAGCTCTGGGACACCTGCCGCCGCAGGGTATTGCGAGCCCACGCCACGATCCAAAGCAGCCTTCTCGGCCTCCACACCCAAACGATTTACGGGCAACCCAGGCGAGCCTTGATCCATACGGATAAAGGGGATGCCTGTCTGCTGCTCAAGGTATTGAGCCACGAGCAACACCTCTCCGATGGTGGCTTGCGCAAGGTTGGCTATATGCAACTCGCTGACTGCTTTATCTACTAACTCTTGGCTAAAAATTTTCATTTCAAAGAGAATTTTCTTTTCACACAACTCTACTCCTTGCCGACAAGCTCCACGCCCAAGTCAAAAGCACGAAGATTGGCCTCTATGACCTGCTCGCCCTTCGAGGCAAAGACTCTCCCCACACTCTCACGCAACTGCTCTGCGCTCAAGATCTCGATATACTTAGCCGCCATACCCAACAAGATGATATTGGCACTCTTGGGCATCGAATGGGCCTTAGCCAACTCCTCGATAGGTTGCCTCAGGCAACGTGGCAAAGCATTCAACTCCGCCTCCAGAGCCTCCTCTGACGGATAATTGGGGATATTCTTAAAAGGCTGGGATGAAGTCACCACACAACCCCCTTTATCCAACTCGCCCACATATCTCAGAGCCTCCATAGGCTCCATAGAGATTATCAAATCGGCATCTCCCTTGCGAATCAAATCCGAATAGATTGGCTCAGATGAAAGACGCAGATTGGACTGCACATCTCCGCCTCGCTGGCTCATGCCATGCACCTCGGCCTGCTTGAGATTTAGCCCTGCCTCGGCTGCGGCATCTCCTATAATGGTAGCGATGGTGAGGATACCTTGTCCTCCCACACCCGCTAATATAATATCCTTCTTCATTTACTTGAGCTTTTGTTGACGCATTTTACGACTCAGAGTCTGGATACACTCTCGGCGAGGAATGATGACCGAGACTCCTTCGTAGTCAATCTCCTCGCGTATAATAGCCGTAATCTTCGCCATATTCTTAGGCAGAGGCTCCACCACTCTCACATGCTCAGGCTCCACGCCCAAAGCTATACATATGGCCTCAAACTTATTTGTACCAGCCGAGTCCTGCCCACCTGTCATGGCGGTGGTGAGATTGTCCGATATGATCACCGTAATACGTGAACCATCATTTACGGCATCGAGCAAGCCCGTCATACCTGAATGGGTAAAGGTCGAATCGCCGATAACTGCAATAGCTGGATGCAGGCCAGCATCGGCGGCACCCTTGGCCATAGTAATCGAAGCTCCCATATCCACACAACTGTCAATAGCACGAAATGGGGGCAAAGCTCCCAACGTATAGCAACCAATATCGCCAAAGATGCGAGCATCGGCATACTCCGCAGCCACCTTATTCAGCGCATTATACACATCCCTATGACCGCAGCCCTGACACAATGCTGGAGGTCGTACAACGACATTCTGAGCCTCAACAAACGAAGGCTTAGGCTCTACACCCATAGCCAGACCCACGTTATCGGGCGTAAGCTCACCCATACGTGGCAAAGCCCCCGTAAGGCGTCCCTTCAACTCATAATCGCACCCCAACAACGCACCGATCTGCTCCTCTACCATAGGCTGACCATCCTCCACTACAAGTATCGAATCGCACTCCGCAGCAAAAGCCTTGATACTCTGACTCGGTAGCGGATATTGCGAGATTTTCAACACGGGGATACCCAACTTCTCAGGAGCATTCTCCATCACATAGTTATACCCTATTCCGCACGCCACAACGCCCATCTTGGCCTTCGACTGAGGCTTGGCAAGAGTGTTGTATGGAGAATTTTCCGAGGCCTCCACCAACTTAGGTTGCTTCTCCACCAGCGAAGCATATTGCCTACGCGCATTACCAGGCAATAGCACCCAATGTGTACGATCACACTCGGCATTAAGAGCATTCTGCTCCTTAGGAGACGTTAGCTCCACTCCTGCGCGCGAGTGCGCCAAACGAGTCACCACACGCATCAAAACGGGCAAGCGCAACTCCTCCGAGAGCGCAAAAGCATGACGCATCATATCATAGGCCTCCTGCTGAGAGGATGGCTCCAAAATAGGAATCATCGCAAATTTACCATAGAAACGAGAATCCTGCTCGTTCTGCGATGAGTGCATCGAAGGATCATCCGCTGCCAAAACCACCAGACCTCCATTAATACCCGTAATCGCTGAATTTACGAAGGCATCCGCCGCCACATTCATACCCACATGCTTCATACAGACCAATGCTCGTTTACCAGCATAGGACATACCGAGGGCTGACTCCATAGCGGTCTTCTCGTTGGTCGCCCAACGACTGCGAATCTGTGGAGCATGAGTCTGGATATACTCTGTTATCTCTGTCGAGGGAGTACCGGGGTAGGCATACACACCGCTGATGCCAGCATCAACGGCACCTTGAGCTACCGCTTCGTCTCCCAAAAGTAATCTTCTTTGAATCATAATCTTCTCACCTTACATCTCCCCTGCGCCGAGCCACCGCACGCACGCAAAACCTCAAAAAGGAACTACACCAAACGGCGGATAAGCTGATCTCTCTCGCCCAAGAGGAAGTCGATGAGTGGGATCTCGATCATGGTATATGCACCTGGCTTCTGCTTGAGAACGGCGCGAGCTCCCGACACCAAAATCTGGCTCGTAAGACCTGGGTTATCGATACTCATATTGAACTCGAATCGCTGATTCTGAGTCTTGCCCGAAACACCCTTACGCACCATATTTACGCCATGTCCCATATCCAAGAGTGCATCCACACTCTCGACCTGAGTCACATGAGTCTCATCGTGTACAAAGTAGGCATCACTCTTGATAGCCTGAGCCACCTGCTCAAAGTCGTAACCCTCCTCCAACTCGATATAGACCATACGGCGATGGATACCTGTACCCAGAGGAATAGTCATCGACAAAGCAGCCTTCACACCCTCGATAGCCTTCACCGCTACGGTATGTCCCATACTCATACCAGGGCCGAAGTTGGTATAGGTGATACCCTGAGGAGCACACACCTCCAAAAGAGCGCGCACCACAGAGTCGCTACCCGGATCCCAGCCAGCCGAAATCAGCGCCGCAGCACCATGCTCCTTGGCGATGGCATCCAAGCGCAAACGTGTATCGGCGATACCTGTATGGATATCATAGCTATCTACTGTCGAGATACCCAATTTAAGTGCAGTCTCGGCACTCTTCTCAACCAATCGTGATGGAGTGCAAAGAATAGCTACATCTACACCCTCAAGCTCCTCCAAAGAGCTTACAACGGGATATTTTGAATCCAAGGCAGAGCCAAGCGATGAGGCACGGCGCACGATGCCCGCAACCTCAAAATCTGCAGCAGCTTCCAAAGCCTCGATAACATATCTTCCTATATTGCCGTATCCTACAACGGCAGCTCTAATCTTCTTCATAATAGGCTAACATTTTAAATGTAATTAACTACAAAGATAATGGCTTTTTGGTGGTATTTGCCACTAAAAGTTTGTTTTTTTTGAGTCTTGCACTACAAAAATTAGAATTTTTATTAATTATTCACTCTTTATTGACCTCTTCCACGATCATGGAGATGTTCCATTTTCCTGCCTTTGGATGAAAATACACACAACACAAAAGCTGATATTTCCGATTTTGGTTTCTCATTTTTTATTCTTTTTTGCAACTATCGTGAAAATATATTATTTTTGGAGGTAATAAACCTTAAAAACATTTTGGCTATGAATAAATTTGTATATGACATCCCTACAAAGGTCTATTTCGGCAAGGACCAGATAGGCAACTTGGGCAAGGAGTTGAGCAAATTCGGCAAGAGAGTGTTGCTCACCTACGGTGGTGGCTCAATCAAGAAAATCGGTTTATATGATGCTGTCGTAGAGCAGATCAAAGAGGCTGGCTTGGAGCTTTTCGAGCTTTCGGGCATCGAGCCTAATCCACGTGTAGATTCTGTACGCGAGGGTGCGCAGATATGTAAGGATCAGAATATTGACGTATTGTTGGCAGTAGGTGGTGGCTCAACTATCGATGCGACCAAATTTATTGCGGCTGCAGCGTGTGTAGATCACGATGCGTGGGATTTCTTGGATACCAGCAAGTGGGCTCCTATCGAGAAGGCCTTGCCTATCGTCTCTATCCTCACACTCTCGGCAACAGGCTCAGAGATGGATACCGCTGCGGTAATCTCTAATCTGGAGACTAAGGAGAAGATCGGACGCATGGATCGCAACCTTTTGCCTAAGGTGTCGTTCCTCGACCCAACAAACACCTTTACAGTGAGCCCATACCAGACAGCTTGCGGTTCGGCAGATATTATCTCACACATCATGGAGGTATATTTCAACCAAGAGAATGATCTCTATATGCTCGACTGCTTTATGGAGGGTATGCTCAAGACTGTCATCAAATATGCCCCTGTGGCAATGGTAGAGCCAGACAATTATGAGGCACGTGCCAACCTGATGTGGGCTTCATCATGGGCAATCAACGGATTTATCACCGCAGGCAAGCGTCACGCTTGGAGTTGCCACCCTATGGAGCATGAGCTCTCGGCATTCTACGACATAACTCACGGTCTGGGTTTGGCGATCCTTACGCCACGTTGGATGGAGTATTGCTTGGATGAGAGCCGAGTAGATAAATATGTACAGTTTGCAGTAAATGTCTTTGGCGTAGATCCATCGGGCGAGAAGATGGAGATTGCCAAGAAGGGTATCGAGCTTCTCTCTAAGTTCTTCTTCGAGACTTTGGGCTTAAAGAGCAACTTCACAGAGATCGGCATCAAGCCTGAAGACTTCTCAGCAATGGCTAAGCAGGCATGCCGTGGTGGCGTAATCGAGGGCTTCAAGCCTTTGGCACAGGCCGATATCGAGAAGATTTACCAGATGTGCTTGTAAAGAGAGCATAAAATTTGATATAGAGATTGGGGTTGCCAAAAGGTATGCTTATTTTGGCGATCCCAATTTTATTTTTCAACCAATAGTATGGAGACAATAAGTCGTTTTTTTAGAGATTGGGTAGATAAGATTCTCATAGATATGGGGTTAGCCAACAATGTGGGCGATGGCTTCAACCGTTGGATCATATTGCTCTTTATAATCCTTTTCGCACTACTCATAGACCTGATTATACGTTCGGGCCTGACACGCCTACTACATCAGATAGTACAGCGTACAAAAGCCAAGTGGGATGATCACCTCTTCGACAAAAAGGTGATGCGCCGTCTATGCAATTTCATAACACCTACGATAATCTATACGCTTCTGCCCATCGCATTCTCCTCCTCAGATGGCAGTAACGATGGCATGCATATCCTCCTGCAAAGGTGTGTAGAGATATATTTGGTGATCACCTGCATAGGTTTTGTCAACATACTCTTAAAGGTCTGCTTCGAGATTGCCGAGCAACAACCCGCATGGCAAGGCAAGCCTATCAAGGGCTTGATGCAGACTGGTCAAGGAATCGTAATCGGCATCGGGGTGATACTAATTATCTCCATACTGATAAACAAATCACCAGCTCTGTTGCTCACGGGTTTGGGTGCTTCGGCAGCCGTCTTGATGCTCATCTTCAAGGACAGCATCTTGGGTTTGGTGGCGGGCGTACAGCTCTCAGCCAACAATATGCTCAAGGTGGGAGATTGGATCTCTCTGCCAAAACATGAAGTGGATGGCGAGGTCGAGGAGGTTTCGCTCACCACCATCAAGGTCAGAGCTTGGGATAAGACGTTGCAGACTCTGCCACCCTACCTGCTCATTAGCGAACCGTTTGATAACTGGCAGGCGATGCGTCTTGCTGGAGGTAGGCGCATAAAGCGTTCACTGAATGTGGATATGACACAAATTCGTTTTGCCGATGAGGGGATGATCTCCTCACTCAGGCTAAACGACACAACACGCCCCCTCATAGAGCAGATAGAGACTCGCTCGGCAGAGGGTGGCCCACTCACCAACATAGATCTTCTGATGCGATGCGTAGATCTCTACATCAAGCTCCACCCAAGAGTCAACCACTCGATGATCAGCATGGTACGCCAACTCCAGCCGACTCAATGGGGACTCCCGATAGAGATTTATTGTTTCTCGGCGGATGTCAATTGGATACCTTATGAGAATCTCCAGACCGAGATTATATCATTTGTGGTGGCTATCGCTCCTCTCTTCGGGCTGAGCATGTATCAAGCTCCATCGAGCATGGATCTCAGAGCCAAAAAGATGGTGTAAAACATTATTTGCTTAAAAAAAATGAGGGTGCCTAACAGAATATGTTAGGCACCCTCATTCGTATAAATCAATTTTATTCTTCTATTGCTTTTCCGTTCCCTCGATGGTAATGATTCGTCCCTCCTGGTCATACTCCAACTCCACTACCTTCAACGAGCGCAACCATGTAGTACCGCCCGAAGGTACAGAGTCGTGATGGAAGAGATACCATTTGCCCTTATACTCTACGATAGAGTGATGGGTGGTCCAACCCACAACAGGAGTCAGAATCACGCCCTGATAGGTAAATGGGCCGTATGGATTATCACCGATGGCATAGCACAACATATGTGTATCGCCCGTTGAGTAACTGAAGTAATACTTGCCATTATATTTATGCATCCACGAAGCCTCGAAGAAGCGATGTGGATCATCGGCCTTGAGTGGATTACCCTCTCCATCGAGAATAACTACCGCGTGTGGCTCCTCGGCAAACTGTTTCATATCCTCGCTCAGGCGCACCACGCGAGCAGGGATAGCCACCTCATCTCCGTGAGGCAAATATGCCGACTCAAGCGCCTTGTTATCCTTATAGCGTTGCAGCTGACCGCCCCACAAACCTCCGAAGTAGATATAATGCGCACCATCTTCCTCGAAAACGGCAGGGTCAATGCTATAACTACCTCGGATAGGATCAGCCTCAGGAATAAATGGGCCATAAGGCTTATCACTCACAGCAACACCCAAGCGGAACGTATCGTTCTTATCCTTGAGTGGGAAATACATATAGTATTTGCCATCCTTATACGCCACATCGTTATCCCACAGCTGGCGGCCTGCCCATGGGATCTGCTCCACGCTCAGTACCACGCCATGATCGGTCAGAGTGCCGTTCTCGATATCCTCGCACGAAAAGACGTGATAATCCTTCATATTGAAGTGGTCTCCGTTGTCATTCTCCTCAATACCCGAATCCCAATCGTGTGAAGGGTAGATATAGAGTTTACCATCGAAGATATGCACCGATGGATCGGCCATATAATCCTCTGGAACGATATATTTTGGTGTTTTCATACTCTTAAACTTTAAAAATTATTTACCATGTTCTGCACGGCGAAGCTCCAACTCGGCCTGCATCTTCTCATTGAACTGCTTAGTGATAGGATAGAACAAAAGCGCAATCACACCCACAAAGAAAGTCGCAGCAGGAATCAAGCTCGAAGAGAGCTGAATACCCATGATAGCACTCTGGCTTTGCATAACTCCCGCACCCGACTCATAACCGAAGCCTGAGAGCAAGAATCCCAAAATAGCGCCTCCTACACCCAAGCCCGCCTTCAAAGCAAAGACTACACCTGCAAAGACAAATCCCGTAGCACGGCGGTAGCTCACATACTCCATATGGTCTGCCACATCGGCAATCATAGCCCACAACATAGGCACGGTAGGAGCGTAAGCCAAGCTCTTGAGGAAGTTGAGCAGGAACATGGTCTCGATATCGGCCTTACCTGGGAAGTAGAACATCGCAGTAAAGATGGCCGTAAGGCTAAGGCAGATGATAAAGACACGCTTCTTACCAAACTTGTTGGCCAAATAGCTCGAAAGCAGTATCACGCCAAAGAACTGCACCAAAGCACCCAACATATTGAAGACACCAAAGCCCACCATGTATGCTTGATCGGGGCTCGAAACAATCAGACCAAAGGCATTGAGAATCGAATAACCCACACCCTCGCCTGCGCCAGCATAGACAAGTCCAAGCCTATCCAAGAATTGATACAAAGCCTCGGAATCGACATAATTCTCAAAGTAGTAGTTCATGGCACTTCCCCACATAGCAAGTGTGGTGAAGAGGAAGAGCGTCAAGACAAACATCGCACGCCATGAAACACTACTGAAGACCTCTTTGATATCCTTCTTCAGATCACTCTTCTGCCCTGGAGGCGGAGTGATACGCTCACGCGTGGTGAAGAATGTGATGACCAAAAATACAAATCCGATAGCAGCAAAGAGTGAAATGGTCGAAAGCCAACCTTGCGCCGCATCACCTCCATCCGAGAATTTATTAACCAAAGGCAAGGTCAATCCCTGAACAACAAACTGAGCGATGGTAGATGCCACGAAACGGATCGAGGTGATACTGTTACGCTCCTTGATATCGCCCGACATCACGCCTCCGAGCGAAGCGTAAGGGGTATTATTGAAGGAGTAGAGGGTCATCAGCAAGGTATATGAGATGGTCGCATATACCGCCACCAATGCCTTTTGCTCAATACCAGGATTGTAGAAGGCCAAGATGTAGAATACCATAAATGGCAGGGCGGTCCACAATACCCAAGGGCGGTATTTTCCCCAACGAGTGTTGGTACGATCCGAGAGGATACCCACAGTTGGATCAACAAAGGCATCTACGATACGCGCAATGAGCATTACCGTACCTGCAATGGCGCCCTCCAATCCGAAAATATCGGTATAAAATTTCGTCTGATAGATCATCATCATCTGGAAGACCAGATTGGCCGATCCATCACCAAGGCTATAGCCTATCTTCTCCCACAAGGATACTCTTTGTGATGCGTTTCTCATTTCTTGAGTTGATGAAAGTTCTTGCTTATAGTAATTTATGCCGACAGAGGGTGTCTAACCAAAGTTAGCACCCTCATTCGGCTAAAGTTTTCTGAGTGAAGTCTTATAACAAGCGGTTTTTTTAGCCACGCAAAGTGTGAGAAAGCGCGCTTTACCAAAGCGTAAATGAGCATTTCGAGCACAAGCGTAACGCTAAAACCACCTTGTTAGACGACTTTAGATATACATATTTACGATAGACTCATAGAGCTCCTGCTTACCGCTGATCTGCTCTGGCTCATTCTCGTAAGCATAGTCAACAACCTGCTCCAATGTGAGCTTGCCATCCTCGAAATCCTTACCCATACCGCTGTCGTATGAAGCGTAGCGGTCAGAGAGCATCTTCTCATATGGAGAGTTCTCGATAATGTCGGCAGCGATGAGCAATGCACGTGCCATAGCATCCATACCAGAGATGTGAGCGATGAAGAGATCCTCAGGATCTGTTGAGTTACGGCGAGTCTTAGCATCGAAGTTTGTACCACCACCCTGCAAGCCACCGCCACGAACGATAACCAACATAGCCTGTACCAACTCATAGAGGTCGATAGGGAACTGGTCTGTATCCCAACCATTCTGGTAGTCACCGCGGTTAGCATCGATAGAGCCGAGCAAACCTGCATCTACTGCACACTGCAACTCATGCTCGAATGTGTGACCAGCCAATGTAGCGTGGTTAACCTCGATATTGATCTTGAAATCCTGATCCAAACCGTTGGCACGCAAGAAGCCGATAACAGTCTCAGTATCTACATCATACTGGTGCTTCATAGGCTCCATTGGCTTAGGCTCGATGAGGAATGTACCCTTGAAGCCCTGCTTGCGAGCATAGTCACGAGCCATCTTGAGCATAGTAGCCAAGTGTGCCTTCTCGCGCTTCATATCCGTATTGAGGAGTGACATATAACCCTCACGACCACCCCAGAATACATAGCAATCACCACCCAAAGCGATAGTAGCATCGATAGAGTTCTTGATCTGCAACATAGCACGTGCAGCAGCCTTGAAATCAGGGTTAGTAGAAGCTCCGTTCATATAACGCTTGTGACCAAATACGTTAGCTGTACCCCACAAGAGCTTGATGCCTGTCTCGGCCTGCTTCTGCTTAGCATACTCTACGATAGCCTTCAAATTAGCCTCATACTTCTTTGGATCTGGATCCTCATCGATAAGGTCAACATCGTGGAAGCAGTAGTACTCGATACCCATCTTCTGCATGAACTCGAAACCAGCATCCATCTTAGCCTTAGCACGCTCCAAAGCGCACTCTGACTCATTCCATGGGAAAGTCTTTGTACCAGGGCCGAACTGATCTGCACCCTCAGCGCAGAGAGTATGCCACCACGCCATAGCGAAGCGGAACCAATCCTTCATCTTCTTACCTGCAACAACCTGCTCTGGGTTGTAATAACGGAATGCCAATGGATTCTTTGAATCCTTACCCTCGAACTGAATCTTACCAATCTCAGGGAAATACTGTTTTGCCATAATTTTTAGTTGTTTTAAGTTTGTTATAATTTATATCTGAATTTATTACGATTCTCTACTTTAGGCGAAGCTCCACCTCGCGCTTCCACGCCTGATAACTTGTCTCCAAAGCCTCGGCATCCTCCGCCTTAGGCTCGACAACCTCCAGACAACGGAGTGAGCGGAAAGCCTCCTCGCGATCGGCATAGAGGCCTGCACCCAACGCCGCACCACGCGCCGCGCCCAACGAGCCATCGGTATTGAAGAGCTCGATACGCGCACCTGTAAGCGTTGACAAAGTCTGGCGGAAGAG
>JAFOZN010000130.1 GCA_017391185.1 Alistipes sp.
ATGGAGCTTATGCTCTCGGTAGAGGATATGATGGCTGTGCTTATAAAAAAGAAACCTTCGGTGGCGTATGGGTCAGCGACGGCAACGGCAACACCGTACAGATCGGCAATGAGAATGGCTATTACTGTCTGAATGAAGCAAAACAATAATTTATAGGGCAGGAAGAGGGTGATTCCTCTCCTGCTCACTAAAAAAAGATATCCATAGTACTAACTTTAAAACGCTATCACTATGTATACCACAAAACAACAAAAGACACAGCAATCACGTGTGATACAAAGAGAAATGGCTGAATAAATTTGGTTAAGTTGGTGATTTAAAGAGCATCGTAACGACCTATATATTTGTTTGGAGTACTAAAACGTACTCCATTTTTATGCAATACTCCAGTTTAGACATTGATAAATAGCGTCTTACGCTCTATGTGGGTAACCAAATTAGATATAAATCGAAAAAATGTTGGAGAATATTTGTGAAAGATATTCTCGGGGGGACAAGGATTTATAGAAGAAATCTTACATCAAATATATCCTCGATTTGTAACTATCCCAAAATTTTAGATATGTTGATATTTTGTATCCCTATAACTTGACTTCTTTTATTAATTTATTTGCGATGGAAGAAGATTCTTCATCTGTATTGTCCTTAAGTGATAAGTACAAAGACAGGTAGTCAACATGTTTTTTATCATTGGATAAAATCATGGGATTGTATTTCCAAACCTCAATCGTGTAATCTCCATTTATGGTTTCAGAGATATCTTTACTTGCATCTTTATAGATAGCATAGGTCTTCATTTTATCAGAGAATACACTGCAACCCGATATTAATGCATTTGTTGGTTGGTAATTTGTTCTGATGGTTTTCTCAATAGGTGATATTAAGTATGGTAGAGCTTTGTCCCAGAGTTCATTTCCCAAAAATAGAAATTGAATGTTTTTATTTGTTCTGCCTGTAAATATAAAACCTTTAGATTGCAACCATCTTACTGCTCTGTTTGCTGTTGAATATGATACTCCAAACAGTTCTGTAATTTCACTGATTGTAGCTATCAGATTTTCGCCCTGTAGTACGTATAGAATCATGCATTGAGCTAATGGAGGAATTTGATCTTTGATGTCCTTGTCTTTAGCTGGCATTTTCCTTAAGTCTAACATCAATGAAGGAACAAACATCTGCTTACCAATTATAATGAAATTTACCCTTTGGTCTATTAAGCGCTTGATGTTATAAGATGGGATATCTTCTAGAACAATAATGCAAGGTTTATTAATCAATTGTGCGAGCATCTGTAGATGAAGTTGGATTTTTGATGGAGTTATGGACTTTTCATCTTTTGCAAAGCAGAAACATATATCAATACCCATGATTGCTGCTGAATAGCAATCATAGTTGGACTTAATGACAATAGGTAAGATTTTCTGAATATCATCAGTAATCTGTCTAATAAAGATTTTGTCATTGAGGAATGAATGTATATATTCCCTTGTATTTTGAATTCTTTTATCGGTCATATTAAATGATTCTTTATTGTGATTATTTGCAAAAATAGTGATTAATGTTTGTATTTCAGAATAAATAGGTAAAAATTTATAGATTCAGTTTCTTTGGGTTATTATCATTCTTAAAATCGATTTGTTCAATTGTTCTCTCAACCATTTGAGTGGTAACTTTAGAGTAAACCTGAGTGCTGCTTAATTTCTTATGACAGAGAAGTGATGAAATTATATTTGTTGAGATTCCTTTTTCTGTCAACATCATTGCGTAGGTGTGACGAAAGCAATGGAACGTGATATGTTTTCTTATGTTCGCCAATTCAAGCCACCTTTTCACATGTATATTCAATATGCTTATGGTCAGTTCTGTAAAAACAGTTCCTTCTTTTTTTCTCTTTCCGATTATTCGCAGTGCATCTCTTGACAACGGAAGACGTACAAACATCTCGGTTTTAACAATCTTCTTTTCTATATACACATGGTTTCCACGCCTAACAAAATGTTCCCATTTCAAATCAAGTATATCGCTTCTTCTAAGTCCTGTATATATGCTGAACAAACAAGCTTGAGGTAACTGTGGATATTTGTCATATTTCATATGTTCTAATAACTGAATCTCTTCAACTGTAAGGTAATCCTTATTGATGTCATGATTCCATTTTATAGGTCTTACGTCTTTTGTATAGTCATCAGGAATTATATTATCCTTAAAAGCCAACTTTACAATATTTAGAAATACATTGAAGTAACTGCTTGCTGTATTATGTTTGATGGATTTGTCACAATTAGCGAGGTGCTTGTCATGAAGAATATAAAAGCGGTATTTTTCGCACAAGCTTGGAGACAAATCCTTAAACTTGCATGAATGGCCACAGAATTCCTCAAAATGTAATCTTGCCGCTTCAAACTTGGGTCCATGAAAATCTGCATTCCTGTGGAAGTATTCAAGAAAGTCACCTTCAAGATTGTCTTTGCCGAGAAAATTGTAGTCGCGTTTGACGATTTGGATATAACGCTGGCATCGTATGGATTCTGATATCTCTTCAATGGTCTTGTTGAATAAACGCTGCTCTTTCGTTTTAGGATTACTATAAACTTCCAAGTTAAGGAATTCATATTTGACAATTTCGCCTTTGGAATCTCGGATTCCTGGATAGAATTGAAGATAAACAGATTTCATACCATTTGTCTTCTCTTTATATCTAATAGAAACTCTGCTCATGATTCATTCTCCATTTAAGTTCTTTTTCAATGTCTCTTTTGAAATAGAGTATTTTCCCATCAGAATGCTTGATTGACACTGAGTGCTGAGCAACCATGGTATAGAATAGTATTTGGGTGATGTTGAATCTGTCGATAGCATCTTCAGCAGATATCCATTTAGCATATTTGAACCACTCCTGATTCCAAGCCTTTTCTACTTCCTGTTTATTAAATCTCCTATATACACCGCAATAGTACGATGAAATAGAATAGCGTTCAACAAAATTGAGAATCCAAGAACGTGACATACCAGTTAACCCCATTATACCTTCTAACGAATAGGATGCATATCCTAAGAGTGTGTCAGTAGTAACAGGCAGGGAAGAGAACCACCAAACAAATGCTTTGCATGGAATGATGGACTTGCCATCAAGCATTTTGGCGGTTATTTTACCTTTTGAAATGAGATTGTAAATGTGCTGTCTGGAGAATCCGGACAGTTTGGCAACTTGAGAGACTGTTAGATTGCCAGTACCAATGGCTTCTTGCCACTTATGATCCAATTTCTCAAATGGGTCATAATAGTGCTTTGTATACTTTAAGTTCATTATATTATAAGAACCACATGTGAGTGGTTGCCTATAATATAATGAACTTTGTCAAGACCCCTCAATTTGAGTGTCGTCTGAGTAACAAAATTTGCAACGATTTATGCATGATTATTAGCAAAGAAAATAGTATCTAATTGATATACAAACGATTGAATAATTCGTGATTTGTTTTTGAAAAATCTCGCAAACTACTGAATATCAACTTGTTACAGCAACCTATTTGCCGATGCAGAAACTTGAAAATATGGATTTTAAGATATCTTCTGAGTTTATTTCGCCTGTAATGGTGCCGAGGTGGTACATAACTTGGCGGATGTCTTCGCTTAAGAGGTCTGTTGGAGTGCCATTGTTGAGCGCTTCGAGAGATTGAGTGAGTGATTCCTCAGCTTTGCGCAATGCTTCATAGTGGCGTTGAGATGATACTATGACATCGCCACGGAATGCGTTGGTCGCATCTGCAACTTGTTTTAGATTTGAGAGTAGAGCCTTTATGCCTATGCCCAATTTTGCAGAGATTTTGATATATTTGTCCTCGGTAGGAATACAGCCTGAATCGTTAATGTCTATCTTGTTAATAACGTGTAATATGCGTTGTTCTGCCGTGGGCGTAAATCCATTTAAATCCTCTTCGAGTTTTCCTTCTGAAGAATCGGTCAGCCAAAGGATTATGTGGGCCTTCTCCAAAGCCTTCCACGTGCGCTCGATACCCATCTGCTCAAGTCTATCTTCGGTCGAATGTAGGCCCGCAGTATCGACAAAACGATATATGACTCCATCAATATTTACACTCTCTTCAATGCTATCGCGCGTAGTACCAGCAATCTCCGATACCATAGCTCTCTCTTCGCCTACCAAGCGGTTGAGGAGTGTACTTTTACCGACATTAGGGCGGCCTACTATGGCGACATTTACACCATGTTTGAGTGCATTACCAAGCGAGAAGGAATTTGCTAATGATTTGACCTTCAGCGATAATTCGTTTAGCAGTCGCATAAGTTCACCTCGATCGGCAAACTCTACATCCTCCTCAGAAAAATCAAGCTCCAGTTCCAAAAGTGAGCAAATGTGCAACAATCTCTCTCTGAGTGAGCGCAACTCCTCTGAGTATGCGCCTCGCATCTGGGTTGAGGCTATGGCATGCGAAGCACGTGAGTCAGAAGATATTATGTCAGCTACTGCCTCAGCCTGCGAAAGGTCGAGTTTGCCTGCCATAAATGCTCGTCTGGTGAATTCTCCTGCTTCGGCCAAGCGAGCTCCACGAGATGTGAGAAGAGTGATTATGCGGTTTGCGATGTAGCGTGATCCATGCGCCGAAATCTCTACCGAATCCTCGCCCGTATAAGAGTGAGGTGCGCGAAAGAGACTTACTACTACATCATCTACGATATCTTCTCCGTCCATAATATAACCATAGTGCAGAGTCGCGCCCTTAGCTTGCGAAAGCTGGCTTCGGCCTTTGAATACGCTGTCGCATAGCTCAATCGCACGCTCTCCACTCAAGCGGATGATGCACAATGCTCCACCCGTAGCCGTTGCTGGTGCTACTATGGTATCGTGGTCGAGATGAATCATTTCGCTCTATCGTTTTTCGATTCTGAGACGTTGGCCGATGCTCAATCTGTTGGCATTCTTCAACCCATTCCAACGCATAATTTGCGATGTGGTGACGCGGTAACGTCTTGCAATTGCACCGAGCGTCTCTCCACTCTTGACTCTATGATATACCACCGAAGTCTGCTCCATCTTTTTAGCTACAACGCTTGGATTGAGATACTCTTTGAGGTATATAGAATCTTTGGCATGGATAGCCTCCTGATTTGAAATAAATTCCGATATACGGTTTGTAGGCAAAACCAGCGAATAACTCTTTGTAGATGCTGGTATGATATCTAATTTATATTGTGGATTGAGTGACTTCAATACCTCCTTAGGCAGATCAATTGTAGAAGAAACCTGATCAAGGTGCATCAATTTATCCACATGGATTGTATCTACTGCAATAGGCAGTGGAGAATCAGCAATAGTAATGTTGTGGGCTTTGTGGTAGGCAAAGGCATACGATGCAGCGATAAATGCTGGAACATAACCTCTTGTTTCTGACGGTAGATACCAATAGACCTCCCAGAATGATTGAGGGTTTCCTCCTGCGCGAGCCAAAGCCTTGTTTACATTACCTGGGCCACAGTTATAGGCTGCGATGGCAAGGCTCCAGTCGTTGTACATCTTATACAAGTCCTTCATGTATTTGCAGGCTGCCTTTGTGGATTTGATCGGATCGAAGCGCTCATCAATCATCGAATTCACTTCCAATCCATAAGCACGAGCTGTGCGGGGCATAAACTGCCAAAGACCTCCAGCGCCAACTCTTGACATGGCTGTAGCTTGCAGAGCCGATTCAATGATAGCCATTGCGTGCAACTCGACAGGCAACTCTGCTCTTAACAACTCCTCATCAATCATAGGGAAGTAATACTGAGCCAATGCCAAGACGCGACTCATAAGTCCCGATCCATCGGTGTAACGCTTGATAAATGTGCGCACAACTGAGTTATATGGCAGATGGATAGGCGATACCAATGTCTTGAGACGCTCGGCGTAGAGTGAATCCATCGCTGTGTCGGTACTCATTTGAGCAGGCTCGCAGATGTAGTCGTTGAAGAAGTTTTGGAAAGCCTCGTTTACCTGCTGTTGCTTGAGATTGTCGGTAAGTGAGTCAACCATCGATGGGGAATACTCCACCGAAAATTGATTGTTAATAGGTGCCTTTTCTTCTTTATTACGCTCCAACTCCAGTGCATTTTGCAATTTCTCCTCGCGTTCTTTATACTCGTTGATAAGGTTTATGAGCGAGTCGTTCTTCTCCTGCTCGATGAGGAGTTGCTCTTTGGTCGAGAGTTTACGGCTCTTCTTGGATTTTATAAAACCCTGAGCCTCAGCGTATGCGGAGAACGCAATGGTGAAAAGTAATGTAATTAGGAGCTTTGTCGTAAGTTGTCTCATTTTAGAAAGTTATATTAAGGTTGACACCAAAAACGGGATGTGATCCGTTAATCTGTGTATGTTGATAATCGAATATAGGGTGCAGTTCGACAGATAATTCATCTGAAATATCAAAATCCTTCAGATGTGCATCGACATGCGCATCTACTGCCTGAAAGATATATACACCAGCCGTAAGCAACAAACTCAGGTCTCGATTACGGCGGTAGGAATCTCTAAGGTTTTTCAGGTATGAAGCCGAATATCGTCCCTTAAATTCATCGGGAGATACCCCCTCTGGGTATTTGTCGGGATTATGCTCGAAATCAGCTCGGAGCGAATATGCAGTCTTGAATCGTTGGAATCCACGATTATTCCAATCAATCACATATACCATCGAAGCCAATCCTCCGACAACAATCGGTGCACGCCAATAACTCTTGTTGTAGATCTGTCCTGCACCGGGGCAGATAAGCGAAAGGGTAGTGGCCTTTTTGACATTCGACACATTGTTTGTTGCATAATTCAGAGCCGCATCGCCCAAAAAGTAGATATACGAAGCCGCCGCCGCAGCCATAAAGAGCTGTCGTTTGGTGTTGTGGCGTATCATATCTCGTTGTACGAGATTCATCTCTTCGGTACGCGATAATCCTTTCAGAGTCAACTCCTCGTATTGACGTTTATAAGTACGGTACTTGCCACCTTGATCTATTGCAAGTCCGATAGAAGCACCCAACGTACCATAGAGAATCGGCAATTTCCAATACTGCTTATTGTATATCTGTCCATATCCGGGTAGAATGGCTGCCGTGAGACACACCTTTGAAAGCGAAGATGAGTCGCTGAATAGTGGCTCTCGTGGAATGATATTGCCGTATTGATCCAAACGTCCCAACTCCTCAGCACGAGCCTTGCGGCGTGCAATACGAGCCAACGAGTCGGCAAGATTTTTTGCCTCCTTGCGCTGTTGCTTGATGATTTCAGCGGAGAGATTATCCAACGAGTCTTGTCTCATAAGCAGCGAGTCATTACGCTGGATTATTCCACTTTGTACGATCTGCTTGTCTCCACGCTTCATGCTCTGAGCCTCGGCGCTATGCGAAATTAGCGAAAGAGCTATCGTAAGCATAAGCACACACCAAGCCGATGAGACTTTTCTAAGCCCCGTCACTTTTGTAAATTGTATTTCGATGCTTCTTATGCCCATTTTTTATTAACGGTTTTGTAATCTCTCGATAAAGAGCTCGATATCCTCATCTGAAGAGAAGTTAATGACAATCTTGCCGCCACCGTTCTTGCCTCGTTTGATATTGACGTTGTCCGCAAAATATGGCTCCAGCCTCTCCACCAAGCGAGAATATGACTCTGGATACTCCTCCTCATCTGTCGCAGACTCGGTTGTATTCTCCTGCGCCAATTTGCGGGCAAGTTCCTCTACCTGACGCACAGAGAGAGATTTTTTGATACAACGCTTCAGAGCCCAAAGCTGACGGCTCTCATCTATCGAAGCGATAGCTTTGGCGTGTCCCATAGTGATGAGTCCCTCCTTGAGGGCAAGTTGTACCTGCTCAGGGAGAGCCAACAGGCGCATATAGTTGGTGATGGTAGAGCGTTTCTTACCCACTTTATCAGCCATAGCCTCTTGGGTGAGGCCACACTCCTCGATAAGACGGCGCATACCCAGAGCAATCTCTATTGCGTTGAGATCCTGACGCTGGATATTCTTGACCAACGCCATAGCATGCAGATTCTCATCATCGGCCTCTCTGATATATGCTGGCAGAGTCTCCAACCCAACCATCTGAGAAGCTCTCCAACGGCGTTCACCGCTGATGATGATATATTTACCATCCTCGCCCTTCTTGAGTGTGATAGGCTGGATTACGCCCAGCTGACGAATCGAATCAGCCAACTCCTCCAAAGCCTCTTGGTCAAAATTGGTACGAGGCTGTGTGGGGTTGGGGATAATCTGCGAGATAGCGATCTCAGCCATGCGATTCATCGGAGTGGTCTTTACCGAAACCTTGTCTGTGCCGAAGATGGCATCCAAACCACGTCCTAAGCCCTTTTGTTTCATATCTCTAATTTGTTTTATTTTGCTTTACGGTTACGCTTCAAAAACTCCTTCGCCAGATTCAGATAATTTACTGCACCTGTCGCTGCTGCATCATACAACATCACAGGCTTACCATGTGAAGGAGCCTCGCCCAAGCGGATATTGCGCTGAATTACAGTGTCGAATGCCAACTCACCGAAATGTTCACGCACCTCGGTTGCTACCTGATTGTTCAGACGGTTGCGCATATACATTGTCAATACAAATCCCTCGATATCAAGGTCAGGATTCAGACCATTCTGCACTATCTTAATTGTGTTGAGGAGTTTACTCAAACCCTCCAACGCCAAATACTCACACTGTACGGGAATCAATACCGTATCAGCTGCTGTGAGGATGTTGACAGTAGTGTATCCGAGCGAAGGCGAACAATCGATAAAGATATAGTCGTATTTGTCGCGTATCTGATCTATGATGTTTTTCATGACAAAATGGGCATTCTCCATCTTGGGCAGCTCGGTATCGGCAGCCACCAATTGAATGCTCGATGGCAATAACCACAACTTCTTGATGTCGGGGCTCTGGAGAATTACCTCCTCGGCACGTTTTTCGCCTACGATACACTCATAAATGCCCTCCAAATCGATGTCAAAACCGAGTCCCGAAGTGGCGTTTGCCTGAGGATCGGCATCGAGCAGAAGAACCTTCTTGCCCAAAAGAGCAAGCGATGCTGCTAAGTTGATAGCGGTAGTAGTCTTACCCACTCCGCCTTTCTGGTTTGCTAATGCTATTACTTTTGCCATTAATTTATGCTTCAATGTTCTCGAAAAAATCGCTTTAAATCATATCTCGCTCATAAGCAGAAGTTTATCTGTTTAGGTGCGGGATATAATCGGACAAATTTAGTGAAATTAAATTAAATAAAACAACGGTTGAAGAAAAATGATTAACTTTGCCCTATAAATAGTGTAAAAGCGCAATTTAAGATGGAAGAATTTACAGATAAAAGAGCAGAAGAGATAGCTTCGTTTTCATCTGCTTCGGAGAATAACTCGACTTCGGTTTCGGAGGGTGAGTTGCACCCTATGCAAGTGGTGAGTGTAGAAGGTGGAGAACTTTGCAGGGAAGAGGTGGCTCAATCTACGACAAAATATCCATTTACGTGGTTGGATGTTGTTATGATAGTGCTGTGCTTCGCTATTTCGCAAGGTTTAGGTGGTCTTATTGCCATGAGTTTCGGTGTAGAAATACCAAGTGAATATATGCGTTCGAGCCTCGACACCGAGACGCTAGAAGCGTCAGCTACTATTCAGGCCAGATTTGTGGCTATCAGTTACTTAATCTCGATGGCGATATGTCTTGTGTTGTTGGGTATCTATGGCCGATTTCGTGGGTGGCGAGGGCTCTTGTCGTTGCGCAGTTTGGGCTGGGCCTCTCCATTTAGATTGTTGTGTGGATATATCTTTATGTGGATTGTCAGCATCTCGCTTGAGCCTTTGACAGCCTTACTCCCTGGTGATCAATCTTCGTTGGGCAGTGGTGGATGGTTGTTACTCTCTGCAGTATTGCTTGCTCCAATTTTTGAGGAGGTGGTTTTTCGTGGTTATATTGCGGGTGGGTTGCGCCGAGCCTATGGTGGTGTTGTGGCATGGCTGGTTTCTGCTTTGATATTTGGCGTAGTACATGTTATTCCATCGGTTGCAGTTAGTGCTTTCTTTAGCGGTTTGGTGTTGAGTTTCTATTACTTACGTTATCGCTCATTGTCGCTTGTTATTCTGCTCCACGCCGCGAATAATGCCACAGCTTGCTTCCTTTTGTCGTTTGGAATGCAGGAGCTTTCGCTCAAAGATTTGATGCACGGAAGTAATCTCTATTGGGGAGTTTATGCTCTGTGTACGTTGATTTGCGTAAGCCTGCTTTTGCGTATGGGAAGACTACTTTCTCGCCTAAAAAGTGATAATTCTGAGCTTAAAAGAGAATAATCTCTAATAAAATAGTAATAATCTTGCGCCAAGACGCGTTAATTTCAAGTAAAAAACGTATCTTTGCCAATTATTATGCGTCAAATTTTTAAGATATCAATTTTTGTGATACTGCTTGGTGCAGTTTCATGCCGAGAGTTGCCCGACTATTTGGTGGGTGATAATATCGTTGCGCGCGTGGGTCGAGAGGAGCTAACCTTGCAGGATATTTCTGCTGTCGTGCCACAGAATCTCAAAGGTGATGACAGCCTCTCTTTTGTTAAGCAATATACCGACAAATGGTTGGTGCGCCAGCTCAAGGTACAGGAGGCTGACCAACTCTTTTCGGGCGCGGAGAAAGATATCGAGAAGATGGTCGAGGATTATCGTCAGACTCTGCTTACAAGTAAGGTGGATCAGTATTATATCGATCAGGAGATGAGTGATGAGGTCTCACAAGAGGATATTACGGAGTATTACAATACCCATAAATCTCAATTCTTGTTGGATCGTACTCTTGTCAAAGGCCGTATTTTGCGTTTCGATGCCTCATATCGCCAGAGCAGCAAGCTTAAGACTCAGATGCAGAAGGCTGCCACATCGCAGAATGATGACAAAGCCTTGTCGGATCTTTGTGCCAAGAATAATTTCCTTTTGATAGATAATCGCTCGGAGTGGGTTAATTTTGCCGATTTTCTATCGAATCTTCCTATTCCGCAATCTCAGAATAATGAGCCCTTGTTGGATAAGATGGGTATTCAAGAGTTGAAGATTGGCTCGGAGCGTTACTATTTTGATTTCACTTTGGTTTGCCGTAAGGGTAATGTCGCTCCATTGGAGATTGTTTCGGATAATATCCGCCGTATCTTGATTACTCAACGCCGTAGTCAGATCATCAAGTCTCACGAAGAACAGATCCTAAAATCGGCTCTTGAGCAGGGTGATGTCAGAGTTTATAAAAATATGACAGGCGTTAAGGATAGCGCAGAAAATAAGTAAGAAATAAAAGAAAAAGATATTTATGTTGAAAAAGAATTTATTTACCACAGTACTTTTGTCTGCGATGATTCTCTCAGCAGGAGTATTGATGGCTCAGAAGCGACAAGTGGTCTTGGATCGTGTGGTTGCAGTAGTTGGTGGCTCCTCAATTCTCTATTCTGAGGTAGTTGATCAGGCTAAGAAACTTGTGGCTGACCGCCGAGCTCAAGGCTATACTTCGGATCGTGATCCTATGAATGAGGGTTTGGAGACTCTGATGCGCCGTAAGTTGCTCTACAATCAGGCTCTCATTGACTCTTTGACTCCTCCGAGTGTGGATGGATATGTCGAGGAGCAGTTGCAGCAGATGATTGCTCAGGCTGGATCTATTGCCGAGTTGGAGGTTAAGCAACACATGCCTCTCTATAACTACCGAGAGATCTTGCGCCAGCAGATCACTGAGCAGCAGTATGCTCAGGATATGCAGAATCAGATCACTTCTGAGGTTAAGGTAACACCGGGTGAGGTAGAGCATTTCTTCAACTCTCTGACCGAGGAGCAGAAGCCTCTTATCCCTGAGCAGTATGTATATGCTCATATTGTTCGCTATCCTTCATCTCAGGAGGAGGCAAAACTCCGTGCCAAGGAGCGTTTGTTGGAGATGCGTGAGCGTATCATCTCAGGTAAATCATCTATGGCCGTGTTGGCTCGTACCTACTCAGTGGATGTTGGTAGTGCTATGCAGGGTGGAGAGTTGCCTGCTGGTCCTCTTTCTGGACTTACCAAACCTTACGCCGATGCTTTGGCCAAGCTAAAGCCTGGTCAGATCTCTGAGGTTGTGGAGAGTGAGTTTGGTTTCCATATCATCGAGCTTATCGAGGAGCCTAAGAACAATATGTATCGCAGCCGCCACATCTTGCTCAAGCCTTCATATACTATCGAGGAGCAGGTTGAGCCTACACAGTATTTGGATAGCCTTGTGACATTCATCAGAAACGATTCTATCGCTTTTGAGGTAGCAGCCAAGGATCACTCTCAGGATGATCTCTCGAAGATGAATGG
>JAFOZN010000131.1 GCA_017391185.1 Alistipes sp.
AGTTGGTTAGAGCACATGACTGTTAATCATGGGGTCCTAGGTTCAAGTCCTTGTTCAGGCGCTTCGGGAGTTTAGCTCAGCTGGTTCAGAGCATCTGCCTTACAAGCAGAGGGTCGGCGGTTCGAATCCGTCAACTCCCACGAAACGAATACAAAACAAGAAGATGTCGAAAGACATCTTTTTTTGTTTTTATACCTACGACTAAAGTTTACTTTTAGGCGAAGGTGTAGAAACAAAAATAAGCTACGAAGTTGCTTCTTGTTTCGTTTTTGTTTCGTGACTGCCCCGCGGCGAGCGACACGGAAAGGCGTTAAGCGGAGCAGACTTTCGGAGTCTGCGGAGTAGCCAATCCTCTCCCAACTATATTTACATTCCCTCCCCTATGCCCCTCTTTTGGCAAAGGGAGGGATTTTGTTTTATACCTATCGGCCCGCCTCTTTTACGAAGTATTCAAACAATCCTAAGAACTCATCATCTCCCGCAGCAACGAATGCCTCAGGATGGAATTGTACTCCAAAAATAGGCCTTCCATTCTCCATCTCGATAGCCTCAACCACACCATCTTCGGCAACTGCTGTAACAACAAACCCCGGAGCCAGATCCTTGACCGATTGGTGATGAGTAGAATTCACAACCACAGACTCGCCGAGAATCTCCCCCAAACGGCTACCCTTCTTGATTTTGATTTTATGAATCTTGTCACTACCATAATCAGCATAGTGCTTTACCCTACTTTCGGGCAACTGCACTGGAATATCCTGATACAACGTACCACCAAAAGCCACATTCATCACCTGCACGCCTCGACAAATACCCATCACGGCCAACTTCTTCTCTACAGCCATCTTTATTAGCTTAAGATCAAACTCATCTCGCTCGGCATAGACCTTACCCAATTCAGGGATAGGCTCCTCGCCATAAAGATGTGGTGCAATATCTTCGCCACCTGTCATTATGATACCATCTACGACTTTCAACACCGCTTTCAGCTCCGCCTCTTCGGACGTAATCGGAATAATCAACGGCACTCCTCCCGCACGCCTTACAGATTTCACATAAGTCTCAGTCGCACTCGATGGCTTAGATGCCGAAATTCCAATTATTACCTTTTTCTCTCGTGCCTGGGCAATATAGATAACACAAAAGCAAAGAGATATCAAAATCGCAACAAAACGCTTCATATTACAGATCATACTACTTAAGATTTTAATTCATTGATAACAAAAATAGTTAAAAGTTACCAAAATGGCAATACCACACATCATCTAAAAAAGATTTTACAGAAATGTTTGCGTTTTAAAAATTTTCATCTATCTTTGCACTCGCAAAATTCAGCAAGGGAGTTTAGCTCAGCTGGTTCAGAGCATCTGCCTTACAAGCAGAGGGTCGGCGGTTCGAATCCGTCAACTCCCACTAAACGAAAAGCATCCTTTTGGGATGCTTTTTTCGTTTGTGGGAGTTTTTCTCCCAACTATATTTACATTCCCTCCCCATGCCCCTCCCTTTGGCAAAGGAAGGGGGGGTTTGTTTCGCGACTACCCTCTAAAAACGTCTACAGAAAGATATTTCAAATAATTCGTTCCCTATAACTTTTTTATTATCTTTGCACTAACCTAAATTTTTAGACCATGAAAAGACTTTTTCTCTTAATACTCGCTACCCTCACGCTATCGACATTCTCCTCGACAGCTCAAAACAAGCCTACAGGATTGATGATAGACCTCATCACCGATGCCGATGTACTCTACCAAAAAGGCTATCGCGCAGAGGTAAAGATGCAGGATCTAAGCAACGAAGAGTTTAACAATTACCAATTCGCTGCCATACGTTCCTCACGTCCTACATTTGGATGGATAGTGCCTCAAGGTAAAGGCAATACAATACAAGAGTCTTATCAGATCGTGGTCGATGATAATTTCAAAGATGCTCTACAACACAACGGTAGAGTATGGAATAGTCAAGAGATCAAAAGCAAACAATCCACCGCCGTTACCTATTCTGGGAAGGATCTTACGCCCAATAAAACCTACTATTGGAGCGTGCGTATCACTACCAACCATGGCAAAAGCCGTTGGTCGGATATCCAAGCCTTTCGTACCGCATCAGAACTTAAACCCTATGCCGTATCATACAAACCTCTCATCAGAGAGAAGGATTATCCCCAAACAATCACTCGTATCGCCCCCAAAACTACATTCATCGACTTTGGCAAAGCGTCATTTGCTTCGCTTGAGCTCACTCTGCAATGCGACAAGGACGCCGACACGATATATGTTGCCATAGGTGAAGATGCCAAGAATGGTCATATAAATACCAAACCCCACGGCACAGTACGATACTATCGTTATCCGCTTATCCTAAAGCGCGGGCGACACACCTACCCTATCATCCCTGCCGATGATAAGCGCAATACAGGACCTCAGGCAATCCTTGTACCCGATTATCTGGATCAGGTCGCTCCTATGCGCTACTGCCAGGTCGAGAATTATGAGCCAAAAATCACTTCACGCGATGTTGTAAGGCACACAACAATATATCCCTTTGACCTCGATGCCGCCCACTTTCTCTCCGACAACGAGACTCTGAATGCCGTTTGGGAGCTATGCAAATATACCATCAAGGCGACCTCAGCCTTCGGTATTTACATTGACGGAGACCGTGAGCGCATACCCTACGAAGCAGATGCATTGATTAACCAGCTCTGCCACTACACTACCGATAGAGAGTATGCAATGGCTCGCCACACTTCGGAGTATCTGCTCCAACACCCGACATGGCCCACAGAATGGATTCTGCAAGCCTTGATAATTGCATGGAACGATTACATGTACACAGGCGATTTGCGCTCCATAGAGGCAAATTATGATATCCTAAAGGCTCGTACACTCAGCTCACTAAAACGTGAGAATGGACTTATTTCGACAACCGACAACAAAGTACAAAGCGAAGAGTTCCGCCGAGCTATCAGATTCAACGGCAATATACGCGATATAGTCGATTGGCCTCGTTGTGGAGATTGGCCACATGGTGAGGATGACCACTACCACCTTACGGCCTACAATACGGTTGTCAACGCTTTTCATTACCAAGCACTCTGCCTGCTTGAGCAGATGGCACAACTCACAGGACGTGAGCAAGAGGCCAAAGAACTAAAGCGAGAGTCTGAAACCCTACGCCAAGTCTTCAACTCACTGCTTTTCGACAACGACAAAGGCGTTTACCGAGATGGTGTAGAGAGTGATCACATTTCACTACACTCCAACCTCTTCCCTCTGGCATTAGGCATAGTAGAGCAAAAAGATGTGGAGAGCGTTATGGAGTATATCCGTAGCCGAGGTTTGGTATGTAGTGTCTATGCATCACAATTCCTTATGGATGCTATCTATCAATCCAGAGATGGAGACTACGGACTCCAAATGCTCACCAAGGAGGACGAGCGCAGTTGGTACAATATGGTACGTCACGGTGCCACTATTACATACGAGGCGTGGGACGACAAGTTCAAGAACAACCAAGATTGGAATCACGCTTGGGGTGCTGCACCAGCCAATATTATCCCTCGCAGAGTGGTGGGCGTAATACCATTAAAGGCAGGTTTTGAGCATTTTGCCATACATCCACAGAGCTCAACCCTCAACCACATAGATGCGAAGATACCTACAATCAAGGGTGAGATAACCGTCAAAATAGACTCTACCCCAAAGAGTTACACCATGAAAGTCTCAACACCAGCCAACACTACAGCTGAGGTGGTATTACCATGCAATGGAAGAGTAAAACACCTGCTCATAGACGGCAAAAAAGCCACAATAAAACAGACCTCGAAAAATGGCATAGATTGTGGCACAATAGGCTCTGGCGAGCATATTTTCGAGTTAATATACGAGTAAATTTTACTCTCTAAGCGTAATAGACGCCCCATGTCAAGTAATAGTTTATGGCTTGGGGCGTTTTTATTTGCAAAAGCGATGCAAACTTCATATATTTGTAGCTTAAAGCCATTTAGGTGGTTAGAGGAGATATTAATTTATGAATTTTCAGATATTATGCTTAGTAGAAAAGTAGCATCACAACTCAAAGAGATCGAGACTCCATTCTATCTCTATGATATTAACCTTTTGCGCCAGACTCTGGAGAGCGTGGTTTACGAGTCAAATAAGTACAACTATAAAGTTCATTACGCCATCAAGGCCAACAACGATGATTACCTGCTCTCGATCATCAAAGAGTACGGTATTGGTATCGACTGCGCCAGCGGTAATGAGGTGCGCAAGGCTATCGAGATGGGGTTCGATCCTAAGACTGTGGTATATGCGGGTGTTGGTAAGAAGGATAAGGAGATTCGCTACGCACTTGAGCAGGAGATTTTAGCTATCAACTGCGAGTCTATCGAGGAGTTGCAGGTGGTGGATGCCTTGGCCGCTGAGATGGGCAAGAAGGCAGATGTGGGTTTGCGTGTAAACCCAGACATCGACCCTAAGACAAACCACTGTATCGACACAGGTCAGGCAGACAGTAAATTCGGTATTGCTTATGATGAAATTTTGGAGAATGTGGAGTTGATCAAATCACTCAAGAATATCAACATCATCGGCATTCATATCCATATCGGCTCACAGATCAGAGAGTTGCACGTATTTGAGAATATGTGTAATAAGGCTAACGCCATCGTAGAGAAGTTGGAATCTTTAGGATTCTCATTCCGCATGGTCGATGTAGGAGGTGGTTTGGGCATCAACTACGATGTACCTGAGAACGAGCCCATTCCTAACTTTGCATCGCTCTTTGCCATCGTTAGAGAGTATCTCAACGTGGGAGACAAGGAGGTGCACTTCGAGTTTGGCCGTTCTATTGTCGGCGAGTGTGGAGAGCTTATCGCAAGCGTCTTGTTCAATAAGACCACTGCGACAGGTCGCCGCCTGTTGATCATTGACGCCAGCATGACAGAGCTCATCCGCCCAATGCTCTACGGCTCATACCACAACATCGAGAATATCACCTCAGAGGAGGATGTTTTCAAGAAATATACTGTCGTAGGTACTGCCTGCGAGTCAACAGATGTCTTCGATGAGAACATCAGCCTCAAGAAGAGTAAGCGTGGTGATTTGCTTGCCATCAAGTCGGCAGGAGCTTACGGTCGCTCGATGGCTTCGGAGTATAATATGCATGAATTGCCTAAGGCAGTATATAGCGACCAACTTTTGACAAAATAGTAATTACATACTACAACTATGACCGTAGAACAGATCAAAACGGAATTTGAGAAGCTATCGCAGATGCTCTCCGCTTGGAAAGAGGGAGAGGAGATAGCCACTATCGAGCGCGATTTGGCTCTCGATAAACTCAAGACAATATATGATGCTTTGCGATTTGAGAATAAGCTCAGTTCGGCAGGCGCACCAATGCCTATAATTACTCCGTCATCAGAGCTACAGGAGGTAGGTCAAAACGAGCCTACAGAGGAGGATGAAGAGAGTATTGAAAACGAGGTAGAGGTTGAGTTTCTCTTTGCCGAGGAGGACGAGGAGGATGAGCCAGCATCAGATTCAGACGTAGAGCCAGAGAGCGAAGTGGAGCCAGAGAACCAAGTAGAGGATATCGAGACTCCAAAGTCTGAGGCTGCAGCTCCAATCATCACCGTAGAGAACGCCGAGCCTACGCCTGCACCTCAGGCCGTTGCACATGAGCCTGTACATGTCCACGTACATCTACACACCCCAGCAACGGTCACTGCACCTACATCTGAGCCTACGTCAAATGTTGTAGCGGAGAATACCGCATCTGTGCCAAATACAACTAACGCCGCTGAGAACAATAGCGCGGAAGATGTAGCCCAGAGCAAGGTCGAGCCTGAGACTCCAGCCGCTGCACCATTGTTGTTTACCACAGACGAGGTGGTACGCAAGCCTCGTTCAAAGCACCAGCGCATCCCCGAGGAGAAACGAAAAATCATAGGGGCGAAATTCATTGAGGTGTTTGAAGACGAGGCTCGCAAGATAGATGGAGTGCGTTGGTTGGCACAAGGTACTATTTATCCCGATTGCATAGAAAGTCTGAACATTACGGGGAAGGTAATTAAAAGCCATCACAATGTGGGAGGACTACCCGAGA
>JAFOZN010000132.1 GCA_017391185.1 Alistipes sp.
ATATCCAGCGATGCTCTGAGGCTCGATCTGCTCTTTACAAGCAACGAGTAATATGAGTGTTAGTATAGGGATAATTCTTTGTCGCATAGTCTAAATTTTAGACAAAGGTAGTAAGAAACTCCTTAGAAGGGCAAATATTTATATAAAGTTAGCAAAAATTTTCCAAAAAATGCAATTTTATGCGATAATTAGCTCTTTGGAGTAGTATATTTTGATTTAGTTTTGTACTTTTGACGTCCAGAATGAACTAATAAAACAGATATATCATGCTGAACATTATTTTATTTGGTGCGCCTGGTTGCGGTAAAGGTACGCAGGCTGCGCGTATTAAGGAGAAGTACAACATTAATCACATCTCTACGGGAGAGGTTATACGTCAGGAGATTGCTCGAGGAACTGAGCTTGGACGTAGCATGCAGAGTTATATTGAGGCTGGTCAGCTTGCGCCAGATTCAATCGTAATCGGCATGATTCGTAACTATATGGCAGAGCACAAGGATGCTACAGGAAATATCTTCGATGGTTTCCCACGTACAACAGCTCAGGCTGAGGAGTTCGATCGCATCTTGGCTGAGGATGGTTTGTCGGTGAGCGTGATGGTATATATGGATGTGCCAGAGCAGGAGTTGGTAGATCGCATTTTGTTGCGAGGTAAGGATTCTGGTCGTGCCGATGACGCTTCAGAGGATGTTATCCGCAATCGCATCGCTGTGTATCGTGAGCAGACTGAGATCGTAGCGGATCACTACTCTAAGCAGGGTAAGTATGTTGCAGTAGATGGTTTGGGTACTATGGATGAGGTGTTTGACCGTATCTGCAAGGTGATTGATGAGAAGAAATAGGTCGCTCGTTACACGAGGTTTTATACGATTCAATTTATAATAAAAATGCTACCTAATCAATTAGGTAGCATTTTTTATCTCAGTTCCGAGGAATTACAAATTCTTCAAGCACTCCGATACATTCTTCTCGATACGAGCCAAAACATCCTCATCCTCAGCGCGGCAGAATTTGTCGCCTGTGATGTTCTCATAAAGCTCGATGTAGCGCTCTGTAATACCGCTAACGATCTCATCTGTCATCTCTGGCACCTGCTCGCCCTCACGACCCTGGAAGCCATTAGCCATCAACCACTCGCGTACAAACTCCTTAGAGAGCTGCTTCTGCTTCTCGCCAGCTGCCAAACGCTCCTCATAGCCCTCAGCATAGAAGTAACGTGAAGAGTCTGGAGTGTGAATCTCGTCCATCAAATAGATCACGCCATCCTTCTTACCGAACTCATACTTGGTGTCAACCAAAATCAAGCCCATCTTAGCTGCGATCTCAGTACCACGCTGGAAAATAGCGCGAGTGTATGCCTCCAACTGCTCGTACTCCTCGCGGCTCACGATACCCTGAGCGATGATCTCCTCCTTCGAGATATCCTCATCGTGACCCTCGGCAGCCTTGGTAGTAGGGGTGATGATTGGCTCTGGGAACTTCTGGTTCTCAACCATACCCTCAGGCATCTCTACGCCACAGATTGTGCGCTTACCAGCCTTATACTCTCTCCAAGCATGACCAGAGAGATAACCGCGGATAACCATCTCCACCTTATATGGCTCACACTTGTGGCCTACGGTCACCATAGGATCTGGTACTGCAATCTTCCAGTTAGGAAGGATGTCAGTAGTAGAATCCAAAAACTTGGCTGCGATCTGGTTCAAAACCTGTCCCTTGAAAGGAATACCCTTAGGCAATACCACATCAAAAGCTGAGATGCGATCCGATACGACCATCACCAAATAATCATCGTTGATGTTATACACATCACGAACCTTACCTACATACTTCTCGGTCTGTGAGGCAAAGTTGAAGTCTGTTTTTACAATAGCTTGCATAGTCTATTTTGTATTTGATTTGTTTCTTGCTGACAAATTTAAGAAAAAAAATCGTATTACCTATCCAATTTATATATGCGATGTGATAATTTTCACTTTGAGTCACTTAGTTGTAGTTTTTTTATATAAATTTGTAGTAATTACAATTTAATTTAAAGTTAATAATATGAGGAGATTGCTTGTTTTATTGTGTGGGGGTGTAGTGTTGTTATTTTTAGTAAGTTCATCTCTAACGCGTGATATCAAGGTGGCGCGAGGTCCTTATACTCCTACTTGGGAGGGTCTTGAGGCTTGGGAATGTCCAGAGTGGTTCAAGGATGCCAAATTTGGTATATGGGCCCATTGGGGACCTCAGTGTGAGGCTGAGTCTGGCGATTGGTATGCGCGTCATATGTACTATGAATATCATTGGCAGAATCATAATCATCTAAGAAAGTATGGTAATCCAAATGATTTTGGATTGATGGATCTGTGTAATGAGTGGAAGGGCGAGAATTGGGATCCAGAGGAGTTGGTCGCCCTCTATAAGAGTGTTGGAGCGCGATATTTCTTTACACTTGGTCAGCATCACGATAATTTTGATTTGTGGAATAGTAAATATCAGGAGTGGAACTCGGCGAAAATTGGTCCCAAACGAGATATTGTCAAAGAGTGGGCAGAGGCTTGTAAGAAGTGGGATTTACCTCTTGGCGTGAGTATGCATGGCTCGCACACTTGGACTTGGCTCGAAAAGTCGCAGGATTATGAGGGTAATCTAACCAAGGAAGATGGCTATAAACCCAATGCTGATGGTTCTAATAAATGGTGGAAGGGACTCGACCCTCAGGAACTATATGCCCAGCGTCATCCTCATAGCAAGGGGTGGAAGCAGGATGGTAGTATCCATGCTCAATGGGCGTGGGCTAATGGCGCTTCATTGCCTTCTGAGGAGTTTAAACAGAAGTTTCAGAATCGAGTGTTGGAGTGTGTCGATAAATATGAACCAGATATTCTATATTTTGATGATACTGTACTCCCATTCTATGGGTGTGATGATCAAGTGGGTTTGAATATCTTGTCGCACTACTACAACCGTAGCGCAAAGAAGAATGGCGGCGTAGCAAATGTAGTGGCTATGGGTAAGGTGCTTGAGGATTGGCACAAAAAATCTATGATGTGGGATGTGGAGCGTGGAACTCCCGATAAGATTCAGGATGAGTATTGGCAGACCTGTACTTGTATCGGTGATTGGCACTATAATGAGGATGTGTATCGCCAAAATCGTTATAAGGGTGCCAAGCAGGTGGTGAATATGTTGGTCGATGTGATTAGCAAAAATGGAAATCTTCTGCTCAGTATTCCAATCAAGGGCGATGGTAGCATTGACGATAAGGAGCGTAAGATATTGGCAGATATCAAGGCGTGGATGGATATCAACGGTGAGAGTATCTATGGTACACGTCCTTGGAAGACCTTTGGTGAGGGACCTTTGGCAGAGTCGGCAAATCCGATTCATGCTCAAGGCTTTAATGAGAGAAATGACTACTCTTCAAAGGACGTACGTTTTGTTCAAAAGGATGGTGTCGTATATACCACTATTCTCCGTTGGCCAAGGGTGCGTGAGGTTGTGATTAAGTCTTTTGGTGAAGATTCTCCATACTATAATGGTGAGGTTAAAAGCGTGGAGTTATTGGGGCATGGGGCTGTACCATTTGAGAATCGTAAGGAGGGCCTTGTGGTAAAACTTCCTGAGCAAAACACTAACGATATCTCGCCAGTGTTGGCGGTGGGTTTCAAATAAAATGAGCGAAATCCATATGTTGGAATATGATAATTGATTAATTTCCACATATTAGGAGATGATTTTTCATTAGTTTTATTGCGGATTATATTTTTTTAATTACCTTTGCACCGCTAAAGTGGCTATATCTATATGGCACGATAGCGGTAAGGCCCATTCGTCTATCGGTTAGGACGCAAGATTTTCATTCTTGAAAGAGG